>CAIYFP010000632.1 GCA_903925515.1 uncultured Verrucomicrobiota bacterium | reverse complement strand
GAGTGCGCGCATCCTTTTCCCGGTCCATGGCGTTGATGGAGGCCAGCATGGCGGCCGTAAGGCGCTCCTCCGCCGCGGGCCGTGCATCAGGTGCCGTGGAACGGGAGGCCAAGGGCGAAGTCTTGGGCTCGACGGGAGTCATCGCAGCAGGAGCCGACGCCTGCCTCTCAACCCCGCGGCCTTCGGCTGGTGCTTGGCGCATGGAAACGGCGCCAACACTGGCCTGGGCTGCGTTCCGCTCCGCCTTGGATGCGTTGCGAACTCCGAGGAAGGACAAAATTCCAAGGCTTGGGAGCAAAATGAGGAGAATGGGCAAGGTCGTTCGTCTCATGCAGCAAACGGATGCAAATTAGCATTCATTCCTCAGGCAAGCCCAAACTTGCACCCCCTGTGCCTGCACAATTTCGCGGGCTCGGCCGTGGTGGTTGGATGCCCTACTGCAAGAGCCTGGTGCTGCGCTCGTTACGCCGCGCTGGCGGATGGCCTTCTTACTCCTCTTCTTGGAGAAAATTCCACTGCGCCATCACTCCGCCGCCATCCCAATCGTTCCAGATTGGATTCTCCGGCCCTGCCCAAGCGGCTGGAATGAGCCGCGATGCGGCGCCGGGAGCCGCTTACCAAACAACGAGGCAATGGGGTCACATCCAAAGCTTTGATTCGGCTGCCGAGGGTGGGTTTTTTCGCCTCAATGTGACTTTGTGTGGGTGGAAGGAAGGGGGTCAGGCAGGTCAAACTCAAGGCGCGACGCCACGAGGTAGATCATTGCCGTGAAGTACCGGACGGTACGGAAGCCGCGCGATTTCCTCTTCACCGTCTGGATGATCCCGTTTAGCGCCTCGGCCGCCCTGTGAGCAAGGCAATGGGGTCGCATCCGAAGTATTGACAAATCCCACCGACCCGATCCGGGCCTGTCATGGCACCGACCGCGGTGCGCCTCGGTGTCCGAAGGAGGGAACCCGGCCGTCAACCATGGCCATTCCGGCCAGGGCATCCTCCGCAAGCGTCATGGTCGGCGCGGGTTTCCCGGCCACTTCCACGGCTCCCCGAATGTTTGGGGGCAGCGGTGCAGGGCCGTTGGCTCCCACATCGGCGTCTCCACGTCGTCCCGGACCTCTTCCTGTTGAAGGAGTCGGAGGCAGATGTCATGGAGCAGACGGGAGCCCGTCGCCTACCCCAGGCGCAACTCGCCATGCGGCCGTTCCAAACGCCGGCACCCAGGGCAAATGTCAAAGCTTTAGATGTGACCCCATTGCTTGGCATTCCCACTCGCCACCCGGGCGGTGGCGGGCGAAAGCTCTTCGGGTTCGCATGGAAACGTTGATCCTACGAGAACTGCTGGGGACGTCGGGGGACGCGATGTTGCATGGCTCGCGTTGGCCGACTGCGCGGATGTCCGGGGTCCGGTGGCGTTTCGGTGGCGCATGGCGGACGCGGGGGTTCATGGCAGGACAGCCTTGCCCGGGGGATGCCGCATGAACCCGGTCTTGGTTCGGGAGCTTCGGGCGCGGTCCCGGACGTCCGGGCCATGGCTTGCGCGCGGCCTGATGGCGTTTCTGGCGGGCGTGGTGTTTGCGTTCATGAACCGCGCCGAGTCGCTCGGGGCAACCGGGCGCGACGTGTTCATGGTGCTGAACGGGGCGGCGACGGCATTGCTAGCGATGGCGGGCGTGGTGTTGACGCATGACCTTGTTTCGCGGGAACGGCGGGAGGGAACGCTGGGGTTGTTGATGTTGTCGCCGTTGAGCCCGGGCGAGGTGTTGGCCGGGAAGGCCTCGGCGGCGGTGGTGCATGGGTTCTCGGCATGGGTGGCCATGCTGCCGGTGCTCATGTTGCCGCTGCTTTCGGGGGGGGTGGGCGCGATGGACGTGGCGACGGCATGGGTCATCCAAGGGACGATGCTGGCGACGTCGATGGCCGCGGGGCTGGTGGCGAGCGCATGGAACGAGTCGGCGGGGTGGTCCCTGTTCGTGGGGCATGGCCTTGTGCTGGCGCACGGGGGCATCGTGGTGCTGCCGGCGGTCGTGGTGGCGGGGCAAGGCGGGGAGGCGGCGATGGTGGTGGTATTGGGGTTGCTGGGCGCGGCGGTCGTGGGCGGGTTGATGAAGATGGCGGCGATGGAGCTGCGGGAGGCATGGGAGGCGGAGCGTTCGGGATTGGGCGCGCGGTATGGGCGCGCGTTGGCCGTGGGGGACGGTGCGGAGGGGGCGGCGACGGCTAACCCGATGCAGGACGCGGTCACCACGCCGGGGGCGAGCCATGCGGTTGTGCCTGCGGCGACGGTGCCGGGCTGGGTGGAGCGGAGGTTGATTGCGCGGCGCCGGCGGATGCTGGAGACGGACCCGCTGGGGTGGCTTCTCGTGCGGAGGCGCAGCGCGATTTGGATGGTCCCGGTGGGGTTGGCAGGCGTGTACGCGTGGTGGATGACGGCGACCATGTCGCATGGGGCGCCGCGCTGGCCTGAGTGGGTGTTGCCGATGGTGATGAGCGTGTCGATGGCGGGCTGGCTGCGGGAGGAGCGGGGGAACGGGATGCTGGAGGTGTTGCAAACGACGCCGTGCGCGGGGGGGCTGGAGCGGACGTTGTGCCGGCGGATGTGGGTGGAGAACGGGGTTTGGGTGGGGCTGCACGCGTTGATGACGGCGGCGTCGGCGTGGTGGTTGGACGGGGTGACGGCATGGGGGTTCCTGCCGTTGGTGGCGGCTGCATGGGCCTCGCCGTGGATTGGGCTCATGGTGAACGAAAGGCTGGGCGGCTGGTGGTCGCGGGCGCTCGTGACGTGGGTGCTGTTGCAAAAGCTGCCGGCGTTGATCGTCGTCGTGTTGCCGGGCCTCGTGGCGGGATGGTTGGACGGGCGACCCGCAAGCTTCCGGGAGCGGGACACCCCGGCGGTTTTCCTTGGCCATGCGGGCGTCGTGGTGGCGACGGCATGGGTGGCGCGGGCGCGGATTCGGGCGCGGGCGGGGGGGAGAAGGTGACATGGGGATCGTGTTGTGGCGCGAGATGCTGGAGGCGGCGCGGCGCGCGGGCTCATGGCGGCTGCGTTGGGTGGGACCGCTCGTCCTGCTCGGGGTCTTCGGATGGGCGCGCGTGGCGTTGCGCGGGGGTGGAGCGTCATGGGAGGGGTTGGCGTTGTTCGGGTTGATGAGCAAGGCCAGCATCGGGCTTGCATGGCTGGTGCTGCCCTGGACGACGGCCGACGCGATCGCGGCGGAGCGGCGGGAGGGAACGTTGGGGTTGCTTTGGCTGACGCCGTTGACGCCCGGGGGCGTGTTGATGGCCAAGACGGCGGCGCATGGCATCCGGGCGGCGTGGATGTTGGCGTCGATGGCGCCGGTGATGGTGTGGCCGGTGTTGATGGGCGGGGTGGGATGGGCGGACATTTCGCGCTGGGCACTGGCGTGGCTGGCCATGGCGGGGTTGTCGTTGACGAGCGGGATGGTGGCGTCGGCGGTGGCGACGGGATGGTGGACGGTGCGGTTGGGGGCGTTGATGGGGAACGTCGTGGCGTTGGGGTTGATGGTCCTTGCTTGGGACGTGGCGAGCGCGGTGCCGGACTGGTTGGCACGGGGGCAACCCGCATGGGCCGAGTACTGGCCGACGCGGTTGCGGGCGGTCTTGGGCGGCCGCTTCCGGGCATGGGGCGAGGTGAGGCTGGGAAACCTGCCCTTTGCGTGGGCGGCGTCATGGGGGTCGGTGGCGAGAATGGGGTGGGTGACCTTGATGATGACGGCGCTGGCGGGGACGGCGGCGTGGGGAGCGGCCATGGCAATGGGGCGGCGGCGGGGGCTGGAGTGGGATCGTGGGGGTGCGCGACGCGGGGACTGGAGCGCATGGGTGGAGGCGTGGATGCCATGGGGGTTGGCGGGGCCGTGCGGGTTGCTGTTGCTGGTGGCGGTGGTGGACTGGCCACGGCCGGGTTGGGTTCGGGACATGTTCATGCCTTGCGCATGGGCGGCGCAGGGGCTCGTGGCGATCGCCGGCGCCACGGCGGTGCGTGGGATGGGCGAGGCGGGGATGGGGGAGATGGTGGCGGTGACGCCGCTGGGGCTTGGGGGTTGGGCGCGCCAGACGATGGAACGGATTGAGACGCGACTGGGGCTGGGCTGGCTGCTGGCGTTGATGGCGCAGGGGATTGCCATGGTGGCGGCGGCCCGGGGCGGGAATGCATGGCCGTGGTGGCTGGCACCCCGGCTTGCGCTGGAGGCCGCGACGGCGACGGCGTGTGGGTGGGCCATGCTTTGGACGGCGGCGGCAGTGGGGTGGGGACGGCGGCCGTGGGCGGGGGTATTGGCGGCCGTGACATGGGGCTGGGTTGGGATGCCGACGCTGGGGTTGATGGCGCGCGTGGCCGTTGATGCCTTGCCATGGACATTCCTGGGCGGATGGAACGAGCCATGGCAAAGCTCGCGCATGGCATGGCGACAGCCGCGGGTTGGGAGCATCGCGATCGCGGGGGTGCTTCAAGTAGCGGTCATGGTCCTTCATGGCGCATGGATGCGGCATGGGCTGGTTCGGATGGGGGCAGGGCGGGGGCGGGGAGCAAGAGGGCTCGGCGAAGGGATGCCGTGACCCGGCGTTGGCACGGCGGTAGCATGGCTTCCATGGACCTGATCACGATCCGGGAGCTTGAGGTGCATTTTCACGTGGGCGTTCCGGACGAGGAACGCGTGCGAGCGCAGCGCTTGCTGATCGACGTGGAGATGGAGGCAGACTTCTCTGCGGCGGCGGCCGGAGACGACCTTGGGCGGACGATTGACTACTACGCGGTGAGCCGCCGGATCCTGCGGCTGGGCGAGGGGCGGTCGTGGAGGCTGATCGAGACGTTGGCGGCGGAGCTGGCCGGGTTGGTGGTGGCGGAGTTCGGGGCGTCGCGCGCGACGGTGGAGGTGAAGAAGTTCATCCTGCCGGAGGCGCGGCATGTGTCGGTGCGGACGACGCGGGCGCGAGGTGGATGACGCGGTCGGCGATGGCGAGGGTCTGGGGGCGGTGGGCGACCATGATGAGGGTGCGCCGGCCGCGTTGGCGTGCCAGGGCGTCGAGGATGCGTTGCTCGTTGGCGGCGTCGAGGGCGCTGGTGGGCTCGTCGAGAAGGAGGATCGGGGCGCCTCGGACGAAGGCGCGCGCAAGGTTGAGCCGTTGCCTTTCGCCGACGCTCATGCGGATGGCGCCGTCGCCGACGACGGTGTCGTAGCCCATGGGCAGGGACAGGATGTAGTCATGGACGCCGGCGTCGCGCGCGGCGGCCGTGAGCTCGGCGCGGGAGGCATCGGGACGGCCGTAGGCG
>CAIYFP010000631.1 GCA_903925515.1 uncultured Verrucomicrobiota bacterium | reverse complement strand
GTGGAGGCCGACCATCCCGAGTTCGCGCCGCCGTGGGCGACGGTGTTCGGGGAGGATGACCACGGGATCTTCGCGCGATGCGAGGTGAAGGGGGTGCCCTTCGCATGGCGTTGGATTCCACGGGGACGATTCCGGATGGGGTCGCCCGCGAACGAGCCTAAGCGTTACGACGACGAGGGCCCGCAGCATGACGTGAACATCACGCGGGGGTTTTGGCTGGGGGAAACGCCAGTCACGCAATGCCAATGGGAGGCGGTGATGGGCAGCAATCCGAGCCATTTCAAGGTCGGCGCCAAGGCGCTGGACGGTCGATGGCATCCGGTCGAGAGCGTGTCATGGGACGCGTGCATGCAGATGGCGCGGGCGTTGTCGGACCTCGTGCCGGGTTTGCACGCGACCTTGCCGACGGAGGCGCAGTGGGAATACGCCTGCCGCGCGGGCACCACCACGGCGTTGTACACGGGGGACATCACCATCCAGGGCGAGAACCATGCGCCGGAGCTGGACGCGATCGCGTGGTATGGCGGCAACAGCGGGCAAGAGCTGGAGGTCGAGAATGGGTGGGACGCATCGGATTGGCCCAAGCGTCAGTACCCGGACAAGCTCGCCGGGACGCATCGGGTGGGGTTGAAGGCGCCGAATGGATGGGGGCTGCGAGACACGATCGGGAACGTGTGGGAGTGGTGCCTCGACGGGAAGCGGCAGTACACCGACGAGGCGCAGTGGGACCCGGGGGCCCAAGACGACGCGCCCGAGGCGAAGGATGCCTCGCGCGTCGTGCGCGGCGGCTCCTGGGGCAACCAGGCCGGGGGGTGCCGCTCCGCGTCCCGGTACGGCGGGCTCCGCGGCTTCCGCAGGGTCATCCTCGGTCTTCGCTTGCTCGCAGGTCCCAGCAGTCCAGCCAGTCAGGCAGGCGGGGCGGACGAGTGAAGAGGGTCGAGTCCGGAGCCCGGGGCGGCGGAGCCGCCGGCCGCGGAGCGGTCCCGGAGCCCCGGAGGGGCGGAGCCGGGCGCGGACGGTCGCATGGGGAGGAGCCATCGGACCAGGAGGACGCGCCATGGGCCTGACGGGAGCCAGATGGCGTGGAGGTCACGGGCGGAAATGGCCTCGGGCACGCCCTCGCGGAGGACGCGCCAGAGATGGACGAAGGCGGAGGCGCGCATGTTGAGGGCGCAATGGACGAGGACGCACTGGTGCCGGCGACGTTCCATCCAGTCCATGAAGGCGACGACGTCGGCGTCGGCGGGGTGGTCGAAGTCCACGGGGATGTGGTGATGTTCCATGCCGAGCGCGCGGGCGAGCTGGGGTTCGTGGGGGAAGGCGCCGTCGGAGGTGGGGAGTGCGAGGTTGAGGATGGCGTGGAAGCCGGCATCGCGGAGGAGCTGGAATTGTTCGGCGGTGGGTTGCCCTGCGGTGGCGAGGCCGGCGCGGACGGGGCGGAAGGCGCGGATGGGGAGCGAGGGGTGCATGGGATGGGGGCGCGAGTCCGATGCGTGGGGCGGGGGGATGAGGTGATGATGCGGCCGGCACGGCGGGCGGGGAAACGATGCCATGGCTTGGGGGAAACCCAAGCGGCGGACAACGCAAGGGGCGCCGCGCCATGGCGCACATCCTCGCGCAAGGAGTTGGGAAGCTTGCGATTCGAACGCGGGCGAACTGCGGCAGGCCTCGTGCCAACCCGCCCTTGTGGCGGATGGGCATGAACCCTCGCTTGGGCGCCCGCGAGCTGCCTTCTTCGCGTCTTCGTGTGCGCCATGGCGCGCTTCCCGGCGGGTGGGATCGGCGAACGCGACGCTGTTTTGGGTCACATGAGGATCTGGGCCCAGGCAGGCCTGGGTGGATGGGGCCAGTGCAACCGGCCCGGGCGGCCCGCCGGCGGTTTTCATGGAAGACACGAAGAGATCGTGCTGGGTCCACGTTCCGTCGGCGCGGCGTGAGGCGAGAACCGGGCACCCGGGGAGTGCTTGCGCGGGGATCAGGGGGGCCTTCGCCGGGCTTGATTTGGAGGGGCACGGGGTGCGAAACGAGACGGTGTTCCCCATGAAGACGAAGAAGCATGGCGTTTGGGCCGTGGCGATGGCCGCGGCGTGTGGCATGGCGTGGTTGGCGCTGGCGCAGAAGCCGGTGCCGCTCAGCAAGCTGCCGTTCAGCCCGGCCCGCAAGGCGGGCCCGACCCTGTACGTGAGCGGGCAGGTGCCCCGGACCGCGGATGGCGCGGATGTCCGGGAGTCGGTGGAGGCGGAGACGCGGCAGGTGATGGACAACATCGGGCGCATCCTGAAGGAGCAGGGGTACACGTTCGACGACGTGGTGAACGCGACGGTGTACCTGAAGGACATCCATGACTACCCGGAGATGAACCGGGTGTACGCGTCGTACTTCAAGAACGGCTTCCCGGCCCGCGCGACGGTGGGCGCGGTGGACATCGTGTTTGGGTTCCGGGTGGAGATCAGCTGCGTGGCGTACAAGGAGGGGAGGTAAGCATGGGGCCTCGCAGTGCGGCGGGTCGGGCAGGCGGCGGCGGGGTCAGCCGTCGAGACGCGCTGCGTCGCCTCGCGATGGGCGGCGCGGCGGCGGGCATGGCGGCGCCGGGGTCCCTCCACGGGGCCGGGCCCATGGCGTCGCCGCCGCCGGCGGCATGGCCCGGCGGATGGAACAGGGAGGCCTTGCCGTTGCCGGACGCGGGATTGCGGGAACGGGACCCGGAGTCGTACTGGGGCCGGGTGAGGGACGAGCAGTTCCTGTTGCCGCCGGGCCGCGCCTTCCTCAACCCGGGCAGCCTCGGGGTGATGCCATGGCCGGTGTTGCGGGCGGTGGTTGGATCGCTGGCGGCGGGGGCGGAGTATGGGACGGACACGGTGCCGCGCTGGGGCTACGAGACCCTCGACCGGGAACGCGAGGAGATGGCGTCGTTCCTTGGCTGCGGGGCGGACGAGCTCGCCTTCACGCACAATTGCACGGAATCCATGAGCTTCATCGCGGCGGGGATGGAGCTGAAGGCCGGGGACGAGGTGCTGACGACGAACCAAGAGCACGGGAGCGGGATATCCTGCTGGCGGGTGCGGGCCGCGCGCACGGGAATCGTGGTGCGCGAGGTGGAGCTGCCGGTGACGCCGCGCGAGCCCGGTGAACTGCTGGGGTGCCTGACGTCGGCGATGGGCCCGCGCACGCGGGTGCTGAGCTTCAGCGGGATCACGAGCCCAACGGGCCTGGTGTTGCCGACGCGGCAGCTCTGCGAGACGGCGCGGGCCCGGGGCGTTCGGACGGTCGTGGACGGCGCGCACATGGACGGGCAGGTGCCGGTGAACCTGAGGGAGCTTGGGTGCGACTACTTCGCGGGGAGCCCGCACAAGTGGATGTTCGCGCCGCCGGGCTGCGGGCTGTTGTACGGGCGCGCCGATGCCCTCGACCGGCTGTGGCCCACGGTGGCGACGGGCGGCTGGGACAACCGGGCGGGCCTGAGGTCCGCGCGGTTCATGATGGTGGGCACGAACAACCGCTCGACGATCGACGGGATGCTCGCGGGCCTGCGATTCCTGAGGGCGCTGGGTGAGGAGACCGTGTACGCCCGGCAGCATGCGCTGGCAAGGCACGTCGTCGGGGAGGCGCGGCGGCGTCCCTACCTTGAGTTGGTGACGCCCGACGACCCGAGCCTGTACCGGGCGATGGTCTCGGTCCGGTTCAAGACGGACAAGCTGGAGCCCTTGTGGGCAGGGCTGCGGCGGGAAAACATCGGGGTGTTGGGGGGGCAACGGCTGAGGATCTCGGTGCACGTGCACACCCGGCGCGCGGACCTGGACCGTTTCTTCGGCGTCTGCGACCGGGTGCTGGGGGCGTGAGCTCGCCGGGGGACGCGGCGATTTTCGGGGTTCCATCGGGTGCCGTCGCGCATGCAGGATGGAGGGGTTCCCCGTTGGAAGAGCGCGCGTATGAGTCCATTCCTTGCTGAGCTGTTGGGCACGGCCTTGCTGGTGCTGCTGGGCGACGGGGTCGTTGCGAACGTGGTGTTGAAGCAGACGAAGGGGCATGCATCGGGCTGGATCGTGATCACGGCGGGGTGGGCGATGGCGGTGACGTTCGCGGTGTACTGCGTGAACGCGTTCAGCGGGGCGCACCTGAACCCTGCGGTGACCCTTGGCATGGCGGCGACCGGGCGGATGGACGGCGGCATGGTGCCCGCGTACCTCGGCGGGCAGTTCGCCGGGGCGTTCCTCGGGGCCGTGCTGGTCTGGCTGGCGTACCTTCCGCATTGGAGGGCGACGGACGACCCGGCGAGCAAGCTTGCGGTGTTTTGCACCGGCCCGGCCGTGCGTGCGCCCATGGCGAACCTCGCGTGCGAGGCGATCGGCACGGCGGTCCTCGTGGTGGGCGTGCTCGCGATCCTGTCGCCGCGCAACCTTGTCCCGAACAGCGGCTTCGAGAAGGGGTTCGCCCCGGCGTTGGTGGGGGTCATGGTGTGGTCCATCGGGTTGTCGCTGGGGGGGCCGACGGGGTACGCGATCAACCCGGCGCGGGACCTCGGGCCGCGGCTGGCGCATGCGTTGCTGCCGATCCCGGGCAAGGGCGGGTCGGACTGGGGCTACGCATGGGTGCCGGTGGTGGGGCCCGTGGCGGGCGGCGTGGCGGGCGCATGGCTGCACCGCCTGCTTTGGGGCGCGGGCTGAGCGCCGGTCCCCACAACGCCCATGCACCCCGCCCTTGGCTTCTCCCCGGAACAACCATCCCTCCATGACCATGAAAGCCGTCCTGGCACTGGACCAAGGCACCACCAGCTCGCGCGCCATCCTGTTCGACCGGTCCGGCGCCGTCCTTGCGCTGGCGCAGAAGGAGTTCCCCCAGTTGTTCCCCCGGCCGGGCTGGGTGGAGCATGACCCGGACGCCATCTGGTCGAGCCAATGGGACGTCGCGCGGGCGGTCCTTGCGAAGGCAGACCTTTCCCCAAGGGACATCGCGGGCATCGGCATCGCCAACCAGCGCGAGACCACACTCGTCTGGGATCGGAGGACCGGCCGGCCCATCCACAACGCCATCGTCTGGCAGGACCGCCGGACCGCCCCGATGTGCGACGCGCTCCGGCGCAAGGGGACCGACAAGGTCATCCGGCGCAAGACGGGCCTCGTGGTGGACGCCTACTTCAGCGCCACCAAGATCGCATGGATCCTCGCGAACGTCCCCGGGGCCATGGCGCGCGCGCGACGCGGCGAGCTCGCGTTCGGGACCGTGGACTCATGGCTGGCATGGAACCTCACCGGCGGCCGCGCGCACGTGACGGACGCGTCGAACGCGTCGCGCACGATGCTGTTCAACCTGAGGACGGGCGACTGGGACGACGACCTGCTGCGTGAGTTCGGGGTGCCGCGCGCGATGCTCCCGGAGGTGCGTTCCTCCAGCGAGATCTACGGCGAGGCGATGCTGGGCTCGATGCCGGTCCCGATCGCGGGCATGGCCGGGGACCAGCAGGCGGCGTTGTTCGGCCAGGCGTGCCATGCGCCCGGCATGGTCAAGAACACGTTCGGGACGGGTTGCTTCATGCTCATGAACACGGGGCCGAAGCCGATCCACTCCCGGAACAACCTCCTCACGACCGTCGCATGGCGCGTCGATGGCAAGACGGAGTTCGCCATGGAGGGATCGGTCTTCATCGCGGGCGCGGCGGTGCAATGGTTGCGGGACGGCCTTGGGATCATCCGGTCGAGCTCCGATGTCGAGGCGCTGGCGGCGAGCGTGCCCGACAACGGGGGCGTCTATCTGGTGCCGGCGTTCGCGGGCCTCGGGACGCCCCACTGGGACCCGTACGCGCGAGGCATCCTGGCGGGCCTCACCCGCGGCAGCACGGCCGCCCACGTGGCGCGTGCAACCCTCGAGGGCATCGCCTACCAGGTCCGCGACGTGCTCGAGGCCATGGAACGGGACGCCGGAATCCGCCTGCGCGAGCTGCGGGTCGATGGCGGCGCGTCCGCCAACAACCTCCTCATGCAGTTCCAGTCCGACATCCTCGGCGTTCCCGTGGTGCGGCCAAGGGTGGCCGAGACGACGGCGCTGGGCGCGGCCTACCTTGCGGGACTTGCGACGGGCTTCTGGCCATGTCGGGCGGACATCGCGCAACAATGGCAATCCGAGCGGCGCTTCACGCCGACGATGCGGCCGGCCGTGCGGAAGGCCTTGCTGGCGGGCTGGAGCAAGGCCCTCGGCCGGTCCATGGGCTGGGTTGGCCATCGAGGGTCCGCCGCGTGAAGGCGCCCGCGCTGGAAGCGGGGACTCCGGCGGCGGGGCAACGTCAACCCGGGCCCATCCCCGACGATGGAATGGATGCAGGGGACGAGCCATGCCGTGGCCGCCGGGTCCGGCCCCACCCACCGAGAACGCCGGGGAACCCGGTCCATGTCCATCCATGGGGTTGAACCCGGGTCCGCGCGCGAGCCTTTCCTGGGTGCGAGCTTCCCTGATCCCCGCGCAAGAAGTTCTTTGGCTCACGGCTCCGGCCTCGGACGCGGATGAATTGGCAAACGGATGGATCCAAAGGCCCGCATCCGTTCACCCTCTCCAAGAAACCCGGGCTTCCCCATGCAGGGGAATGACGCCTGGCCCCCACGAAGGACGGACCGCATGGGATCCCTTGCTCGGAACCGAAGGTTTCGCAGCCGGTAGCCGGTGGTTGAGCGAAGCGATGCCACCGGTCACCGATCCCCATCACCCTCTGCACCCGGGAGGGGTGCCAGCCCAGTCCCGCCCCCGGCGCTTGCGTCCCTGCCGGCATGCCGGGGTTCACGTTCGCACGGG
>CAIYFP010000630.1 GCA_903925515.1 uncultured Verrucomicrobiota bacterium | reverse complement strand
GCGCTCCTTTTCGCGGCAAAACACGGGTCACACGGATTTAAGCGCGTCGTGTGCCCCGGGGCGCATTCGCCATGGATGAGACCTCCCGGCTTGGACCTATCCGTGTCACCGGTGTCATCCGTGGTTTTCCGGCAGAAGTCCTCGGCCACCGGCCAAGTGAAAGTGCAAGCGGCTTCCAGCCGCCCCTGATCTGCGCGGAAGGAGCTTTTTGAGTGCCCGGCTCTTGCCTCACGCTGCGCCAACGGAGCGTGGCCCCAGCACGAATTCTTCGTGCCTACCAATGCAACGGCGGGTTGGCCGACCGGCCAGGTTTCACTGGCCCCATCAACGGCCCACCACGTGGACACCATCGCGATCGAGTTCACCGGGGCCTTCTGGATGCCGTTGTACGAGCTGCTGGAGGACTCCCCCATCCGCGCGTGCCTCTTCAACGGCGCGCAGGTCAAGGCGTTGCCCGGCCGCAAGACCGACGTCGCCGACTCCCAATGGGCCGCCACCTTGCACTCGCACGGGCTGATTCGCTCCGGCTTCGTCCCGGCGGCCCCGTTCCGGGTCCCGCGCGACCACCTGCGGCTGCGCGAGTTCCACCTGCGCGACGCGTCCGCCAGCGTGCTGCGGATTCAGAAGGCGATGGAGCTGATGAACACCAAGGTCCACGACCTCACCAGCGACGTCACCGGCGCGAGCGGCCGGCGCGTGGTGCGGGCCATTCTCGATGGGGAGCGCAACGCCGAGCGGCTGCTGGAGCTGTGCGAGGCGGTGATCGTCAAGAAGAAGGCCCAGCGCATGCGCGACGCATGGGAGGGGACCTGGGCGAAGCAACATGTCTTCGCGATGAAGCAGGCATGGGA
Organism: uncultured Verrucomicrobiota bacterium; assembly: GCA_903925515.1. Classification (GTDB taxonomy): domain Bacteria; phylum Verrucomicrobiota; class Verrucomicrobiia; order Limisphaerales; family UBA9464; genus UBA6176. The sequence goes on along the minus strand of CAIYFP010000630.1, from coordinate 1,171 downwards.
CGCCTTCCAGTTCTGCCAGGCACAAGCCGCGGCGTGCGACGCCCGGATCGGGGAGGTGCTGCGGGAGATGACCGAGGCGATCCGGGCCGAGCGAAAGGAGGAGGCCAAGCCGAGAGCCGCGTCGGTGGAGAGAAGATGGGAAAGAACGCGCCCAAGATCCTCGGCCTGGATTCGGTGCTCTCGACCGTGCTGGGAGGGAGGCGGCCGGAAAAGATTCCGGGGCTGACGCCGTACACGACCTTGACGTTGGTCTCGGAGATTGGGACGGACCTGAGTGCGTTCCGGGGCGCGAAGTCGTTCACGTCATGGCTTGGGCTGGCCCTTGGGCAGAGGCAAAGCGGCAAGCGTCGGCGCAGCCAGTCGAGGAAGGGGGCGCGGGCGGGGCAAGTCTTCCGGATGATCGCCCAGAGCGTTGGGAATGGGACGAGGATGGGGCTTGGGGACTTTTACCGGAGGCTGAGGGCGGCGAAGGGCGGGCTGATTGCGTGCAAGGCGCTGGGGAGGAAGCTGGCGGTGCTGTACTACAACGTGATGACCCAGGGGGTGGAGTTCGTGGAGGAGGGGCTGCAGAAGGCGCAGGAGAAGTACAAGGAGCAGGCGATCGCTCGATTGGAGCGGATGGCAAGGAAGGTCAACATGGCGGTCGTTCCAATCGCCGCCACGGAGGGTTCAACATGAGCCGTCATCCCAGGGTTCATTGGCAGCCCCGTCGTGGTCCCGGTTGGGGGTGCCGTCGGGGGGCAGGTTCCGATCGAAGGCGGACGAGCCGGAACGTATCAATTATGCCGTAAGTAATTGCGAAGCAGATGCTTCCGCAAGCCGAGGCGTGAGCGTGGCGCGGGCTGGCGCGGGGCCCGTGACGAGCGAACGACGAAGGAGGTGCGCAAGCAGACCGAGCCAGCCCGGCCGACCCAACGGCATCGTGCCCGACGGGGCCGTGACCGGGTAAATATGTCAAAGGTTTAGATGTGACCCCATTGCCCGGACGTGAAAGCGCCGCCGCATGGGCTTGGCGAGGATCAAGGACTGACGCCGTGGAGGCCTGCGGCCTGCTGGCGAAGGGCCTCGAAGAGGACGATGGCGACGCAGTTGGAGAGGTTGAGGGAGCGGCATTCGGGGTTGGGCATGGGGATGTCGAGCCAGCGGTCGCGGGCGGCTTCGAGGAGGGCGT
>CAIYFP010000629.1 GCA_903925515.1 uncultured Verrucomicrobiota bacterium | reverse complement strand
CCCAGGCGCCCCATGCCCTGGGACCGCGCACGTCCACGGGCGCATCCCTCGTGCCCTTTCCCACGCCCCGCGGCGGCCGGGGACGGCCGCGCTCCCAGGCGCCCCATGCCCTGGGACCGCGCACGTCCACGGACGCATCCCTCATGCCCTTTCCCACGCCCCGCGGCGGCCGGGGACGGCCGCGCTCCCAGGCGCCCCATGCCCTGGGACCGCGCACGTCCACGGGCGCATCCCTCGTGCCCTTTCCCACGCCCCGCGGCGGCCGGGGACGGCCGCGCTCCCAGGGTTGGGCCCGCACGACGTCTTTGGGACGTCCCACAAACCGTGGGCGGCCCAAGAAATCACCGAGCCCACGGACACGATCGGCGCGCGCCTTGCGCACTCCTCGGCTTGCGGAAGCATCGGCTTCGCCATGACTTCCCTGCCGATGGACTTGCTGGGGCTTATCGCTCCTCGATGCGGAGGTTGCGCCAGCGGATGGAGGGGGTGTTGGTGCGCTTGCCCATGCCGTGGACCTGGAGGGCGATGAAGCCCGAGCGGGTCATGGAGTCGCGGAGGTCGGCGGCCGGGACGCCGTTGAGCCATGTGCGGATCCGGTCGTCGATGCATTCGATGCGGAACGTGTTCCAGACATCGGGCTTGAAGGCGGCCCGGGCGGCGTCGTTGGTCTTGAGGTCCACGAGCCAGCCGCGCCGAGCCTCGTCATAGATGCCTCCGGTCCATGCCCGTTTGCTGGGGTCGATCTCGACCTGGTAGCCATGGACGCGGCCTGCGGGGACGGTGTTGGTTCGGCCGTTCCACGGGATGCGCGCGGGTGATCCGAGGGCTTCGCTGCGCACCTGCACGCCGGAATTCAGGTCGCGATGGGGGAGGAACTCGAGCTCAAGCACGAAGTTGGTGTAGGCGCGTCCGGTGCAGAGGAAGGAGTTGGGGGTGCCCGGCACGGCATGGCCGACGATCTCGCCGTTCTCGACGGAGTACCTGGCCTTGCCGCCGCGTTGCACCCAGCCGGAAAGGTCGCGTCCGTTGAAGAGGGGAACGGGCTCGCCAGCCCGACAGGACAGGGCGAGCCCGATGAACGCCGCGAGCCATCCGAGGGCGCACATGGCGTGGGGTCGTGGCATGGGCCGGAGCGGTGCGCGCCTCTACTTGGCGGCCACGGCGGGCCCGAGCTTCTTGATGGTCCCGACGATTTCCGAGCGAAGGTCCGTGCCATCGGCGGCCTTGACTTGGTAGCGCACGCTGTACTGGTCGGCGGCGCGGAGGCCGCTGGTGACGAGCGTGACGGTCTTGCCATCGGGGGAGAGCGAGGCGGAGGTGATGTCGAGCTTGTCGTGCCCCTTCTTGCCCGGGGTGGCCACGGAGAGCTCGTCGGAGCCGTACCCGCCGGAGTAGCGATAGTTCCAGGTCTCGACGGAGTAGCTGCCGGGGTCCTTGGCGGCGGCGGGGTCGAGGGGGGCGCTGAAGGTGAGCTGGATGGCGTTGGAGGCGACGTGGGCCTTGACGGGCATGTGGACGGGCTTGGAGGTGCGGCGAACGCGATAGAAGCCGCCGTCGCGGGTGGCGGCGTTTTGCCAGCCCTTGAGGCCGCAGACGTAGAGTTGGCCGTCCTTGGGGTTGAAGCGGCCGCGCATGACGCCGCTTTGGAAGCGGAGGTTGAAGGGGACCATGGCGGCCTGGACCTCGCCATCGACCTCGTCCCAGAGGACGCCGTAGAGGAGGCACTTGCCGTAGCTCATGAAGAGGGGCGCGCCCTTCCAGGGGCCCCACTTGTCGCTGGTGACATAGACCTGTCCGCCGCTGGAGTTGTCCCAGCGCATGGGGAGCCAGCAGACCGGGGTGTCATAGCGGTCCGGGATGGGCATGGAACCGTCCCAACCCTTGAGGCCGGCCTTGGCGCGGGCCTCGGGGTCGGAGGGGTTGAGGCGCACCTCGCGGCCATCGGCGTACTTGAGGGTGAGCTCGCGTTGGGCGGCGGGGACCATGCCGAGGAAGGAGCCCTTGCGGACGAGGTTGAGCTTGGAGGAGGGCATCCAGTGGCCCTGGTTGTCGGAGACGAGGACGGTGT
>CAIYFP010000628.1 GCA_903925515.1 uncultured Verrucomicrobiota bacterium | reverse complement strand
GGGATGGCCTCGGTCATCCAAAGCACGACTGCGGCGGCCATGACCGCGAGGAGCCGATGCGCCTTGGGCTCGAGTGCATCGATTGGGACGAACCATGCGACGGCGAAGGCGATGGGCGCAAGAAACAGGCCGACGCGCCGCCTCCACGTCTCGAACGCTTCCTCGCGCGGGGACAATCGTGCTTCAAAGACAGCCGGCTCCATGGCGGAGACAAAGCATGGAGGGGAGGAGGCGAGGGTAGCGAGGAGGAAGGAGGTGATGCTGGATGGGCACGCGGATGCCGCGGAGGACGCGGAGGTTGAGGCGCATCTTTCGAAATATAACATGCCTTGTGCCTTCAAACGGCCCCCCCCCGGACAAGAGCAACCCGCAAACACCCGTCCCATGACCGCGCCGCGCCGCGCGAGCCACGAACCCTCACCAACCCCAACGCTCCGTGAACGGCCACATCACCAGCCAAGCCTTCCCGATGATCTTCTCCCGCGGCACGTCCCCCCAATGTCGGCCGTCGCTCGAGCTCATCGTGTTGTCGCCAAACCCAAGCATGCAGTTCGGACGAACCGTGTACTCCGTCTGCCCGTCCGGAAAGTAACGCGTCACATGAGCCATGCCGGCCGCCAGCTCCGTCGCCCACCTGGCACGACGCGCCTCGTCCATCCCTGTCCCGGCGGTCCGGGCCAGGCCTTCGGCCAAAGCCTTCTGGTATGCGGTCCCGTTCACGTGTCCCGAGTACACGCTGTCTGCGGGCGTCATGGCGGGATCAAAGGAATAGAGCCGTTCAAATCCCGGGTCCGCCGCATCAAGGCGCCTGCCGTTGATGTACACGTGCCGGTCGTCGCCAATCCGAACCTTCTCCCCGCCAAAGGCCACCAAGCGCTTGATGTAATGCGTCCCTTGCGTGACCTCCTCGGGCATTCCCGTCGATTGGAACACGAAGTATTCCCCGCGCCGGGGCTTCCTGAAGTTGTAGGTGAGGCGCTCGACGAAGAGCCGGTCGCCCGAGCGAACGCGGCAGCGGATGATGGCTTCGCCGGCCTTGAAGGACGACTGGACGGGCTGGCGCGTCATGGGGTCGTACAGCTTGAGGTGCACCTGCGGCGACTCCGGCACCCATGCAACGGGATAGGACACGTTGCCCACGACGACATCGACCCGCTTGCCAAAGCCCAGCTTGCCGAACGCCAACTGTTTGGTGGGGCTCGTGAGCCCCTGCAACTCGCCGTCGGCCTTGGCGATGACCTCGTAGTAGGACGTTCCCTTGGCCCATTTTTCCCAGTAGCGGCGGAGCCCCGTTGGGATGGCGACGTCGGGCCGTTGCCGCAGGTCGTCTGCGGTGATCCCATAGAACGTGGGCTGCGCCGATCCCGTGGGAATCTCCATCGGCGTGGCAAAGAAGGTCTTGAAAGCGAAGACCAGAACGGCCGTCCCGAGGAAGCTTTCGAAGTTTTCGCGGTACGGGGCGAACGGGTAGGGCTTGAGCCAGCGATGGGCGATGTCCTCGATCTGGTTGGCGGCAGACTTCAAGTCCGCGCCGCGGGTGTGAGGATTGCGATAAGCTTCCCGGAAGGCCGCCAGGCCCGCCTCGATTTCCGAGACGTTTTTCCCCGGGAGAACATCCCTTTGGTGGTCGAGGTGTTTCTGGACGATGCCATGCAACTCGGCGGCCTTGCGGACGCGACGATGGACAAGCCAAAGGAGCAGGTACATGACGTGGAATGAGGCTGCTAGCTGGTCTTGAGGACCTCGATGAACGCGTCCTGGGGTATATCGACGGAGCCGATGGCCTTCATGCGTTTTTTGCCCTCCTTCTGCTTTTCGAGGAGCTTGCGCTTGCGGCTGATGTCGCCGCCGTAGCACTTGGCGGTGACGTCCTTCCGAACGGCGCTGACGGTTTCCCGTGCGATGATCTTGCCGCCGATGGCCGCCTGGATCGCGACCTGGAATTGTTGCCGGGGAATGACCTCCTTGAGCTTGGCCGCGAGGGTTCGGCCCCGGGCCTCCGCCTTCGTGCGGTGGACGAGGCTGGAAAAGGCGTCCATGACCTCGCCGTTGACCATCATGTCGAGCTTGACCATGTCGCTTTCGACGTAGCCGTCGGGCTCGTAGTCCATGGAGCCATAGCCGCGGGTGATGGACTTAATCCGGTCATGGAAATCAATGAGGATTTCGTTCATCGGGATCCGGCAGGTCATCATGACGCGGCGTGCGTCGAGGGTCTCGGTATTTCGGATCTCGCCCCGTTTCTCGGCGATGAGGGCCATGATGTCGCCGATGTTCTCGCCGGGGCAGATGACGAAGGCCTTCACGACCGGCTCGAAGACGGAGTCGATGTAGGTGACGTCCGGCATGAAGGCAGGATTGTCGATGGTCAACTCCTCGCCGTCGGTCTTCCGAACCCGGTACACGACGCTTGGGTACGTGGCGATGATGTCCATGTCGAACTCCCGGCGGAGTCGTTCCTGGACGATTTCCATGTGGAGGAGGCCAAGGAACCCGCAACGGAAGCCGAAGCCGAGCGCGGCGGAGGATTCGGTTTGGTAGGTGAGGGCCGAGTCGTTGAGCTGGAGCTTGGCGATGCTCTGCTTGAGGGACTCGAAGTCGGCCGTGTTGATCGGGTAGATGCCGGAGAACACCATGGGCCGGATCTCCTGGAACCCGGGTAGTTCTGCGGAAGGGTTGCGTGGGTCGGTGATGGTGTCGCCAACCTTGACCTCGCGAGGCGTCTTGATGTTTGCGGTGATGTAGCCGGTCTCGCCCACCTCCAGCCTCGGTCGGATGTAGGGCTTGGGATTGAAGGAGCCCACCTCCTTGACCTCCACGGTGCGGCCGGAGTGCAGGAGCTTCACGTGCATGCCGGGGCGCAGCTCGCCCTGCGTGATGCGAACCAGGATGACGACCCCTTTGTAGGTGTCGAAATAGCTGTCGAAGATGAGGGCCTGGAGCGACACGGCGCCGCTGGGCTTGGGCGGGGGCACCCGGGTGACGATGGCCTCAAGGATGTCCTCGATGCCGATGCCCTCCTTGGCGCTGGCCAAGACGGCCTCGTCGGCGGGAATGGCAAGGATGTCCTCCAGTTGTTGCCGCGCCATCGGGACGTTGGCATGCGGCAGGTCGATCTTGTTGATGACCGGGATGATGTGAAGTCCCTGCTTCATCGCGAGGTGTACGTTCGCCACGGTCTGGGCCTCGACGCCCTGGGCGGCATCGACGATGAGCAACGCGCCCTCGCATGCGCTCAGCGATCGTGACACCTCGTAGGCGAAGTCCACATGGCCCGGGGTGTCGATCAGGTTGAGCTCGTACCCCTCCCCGTTGCGGGCCTTGTAGTGCATCGTCACGGGGTGCGCCTTGATCGTGATTCCCCGCTCTCGCTCAAGGTCCATCGCGTCGAGCAACTGGTCTTCCATCTCGCGTTCGGCCACCGTGCCGGTGCGCTGGAGCAAGCGGTCGGACAACGTGGTCTTCCCGTGGTCTATGTGGGCGATGATGCTGAAATTCCGGATGTGCGCTGCGTCCATCGAATCAAGGTTCATCCGCAGGCGTTCCCGCGATCCATCAACGAGCGCCTGCCGGAGCCGGCGACGATACGTCCAACTCCCGTGTATGGAAGGCTTTTTCGGTACTCGTTGGCACGGGGATTCCCGGTGCAGGCCAACCGCCATGCCTTCCTGCGGTGGGGCCTCGGAAGCTTCGTTGCAGGACCGTGGCATCTTCCTTGCCCTTGAAACTCGCCCGCCTTCGCATGGGCAAGGCGAGCGATGGAGGCCACCGCGATGCCCGGCCCGGCGGCTCCGCGGGCGGGGCCGGCCTCAGGGCTTCGCGACCGAGTCGGGCCTTGGGCACCGGAACAGCAGCGGCCGAGAATCCTTGGGATCCGCCTTCCGCGCGAAGCCGTTGTTATCGACGAGCACCCAGATGTGCGAGTCGTCCACCCAGAGTCCCTCGGCCATTCCGATGCCAAGCGGCACCGAATATGCATTGGAAGGGTGCCCCTCGACGGGCCCGTAGTTGAACTGCGCAACGGTCTGTCGGCTCGCGGGGTCCACGCGAAGAACCGCCTGGTTACCCCGGCACAACACCCATAGGGACCCGTCGTGCCAGCAAAGGTCCGAATAATGCACGTCCATCGCCGTGGACCCCACGGGACGCGCCTGGAAATCCCCGGACACCCTCAGCGTCGCAAGGTCCACGACGATGATTCGCCCCGTGGACCGCTCGTTCGCGAGGTACATGCGGTCGCCGCCGATCGCGATTCCCTCCCATGACGCGTTCATGTCCGTCGGGCTTAGCCAACGACGGACCGGGGACCAGTCAATCCCGAGGCGCTCGACGCTCCCGTGGCCCGGCGTCGCCCGGAAGATCCATCGCTGCTTCTCCGTGCAGAGGTACAAGCGTCCGCGGTCGTCCGTCGCCAACCCCTCAAGGTCCGGCTGGAAGGACGGGTCGCCGGCCGCCGCGCGAAGGCGATCCGGGGGAAACCACTCCGGCGCGGCCGACAGGACGCCCGTGCCGTTCGTGGACAGGTCGCACCGGAACAAGGGTGACTGCTTGTCGTTGGCCACCAGCCATGACCCGTCCGGCAGCCTCACCAACGCGGACGCGTCGAAACGCCCGACGGGAGCCGTGAGCAACCATCGTGCATCGCTCGCAAGGGGGTACTGCGGCGGCCAAACCGTCACGGGTGCCCGCCCCATGACGACCTTCGCCGTCAACGCCAACGCCAGCAGAGCACGCTCGATCATCCCCAAACGTGCACCCCTTCCTGGCACCCTCACAAGCTTGTTGGCCGCCCCCTGATCCCCGCGCCAGCGGTTCCTGAGTTCCCGGTTCTCGCCTCACGCTGCGCCGACGGGGGGTGGAAGAGACGGGTGCTCATGGCGTCTTGGCCGCAATGCCTCCGCATGGGGATCGAGGGATTCCCTGATCCTTGCGCGCGGACATGGGCCGCCGCCGAAGCTGCTCCCGGGTGACGCGGCGGAGCCCGCATCTCGCCCTTCGCGCCGAGTCTTCCGATGGCTTGCGACGACGGTTGCCTTCCCGCCTCCGGGCTCGCGCGCTGGCCCAAGGGTCCCCCTGGTGCCATGACGCACGAGCGTTCGCCGTCCCATTTTTCAGTTCACAAAGGCAACAATTGAACCGTGAATCCACGCCCTGGATGAAAGACATTGTCCCGGGCGCGCCCGCAATCGTCCGCAACGAGCATGCGGAGGTGAAGGCGTTGTTCCATGAGCACGTGGTCCCCAGCTACGGCCGCTTTGACATCACCGCGAGCCATGGGGTGGGCAGCCTTGTCTGGGACGTTTCCGGACGCCGCTACATCGACCTTGGCGGCGGCATCGCGGTGTGCTGCTTGGGCCATGCCCACCCCGAGGTCACCGAGGCCCTCGCCGAGCAGTCCCGGAGGCTCGTGCACGTCTCCAACCTCTACTTCCAGTCTCACCAAGGCCAACTCGCCCGCACCGTCACAAGCCACCTCGCCCCGGGCCGCGTCTTCTTTTGCAATTCGGGCGCCGAGGCCAACGAGGGCCTGTACAAGCTCGCCCGGCGCTTCGGGCACGACGAAGGCCGCTTCGAGATCCTCACCGCCACCCACTCCTTCCATGGCCGAACCCTTGCGGGCATCGCTGCCACTGGCCAAGACAAGGTCAAGCAAGGCTTCGGGCCCCTCACCCCGGGTTTCCGCCACGTGCCGTTCAACGACCTCCTTGCCGTCGAGGACGCCATCTCGCCCGCGACCGTCGCCGTCCTCGTCGAGGGCATCCAAGGCGAGGGAGGCATCACTCCCGCGACCCCCGAGTACCTCTCCGGCCTCCGTCGCCTCTGCGACGAACGACGCATCCTGCTCCTCATCGATGCCGTCCAATGCGGGCACTTCCGGTCCGGCAGGTACCAGAGCTTCCAGCGCATCCTCGAAGGCACGTCCGACAAGGAGTCGTTCGTGCCCGACGGCGTCTCCATGGCCAAGTCCATGGGTGGTGGCTTCCCCATCGGCGCCTTCTGGGTCCGCGACAAGGCCCACGGCGTGGAGCTCGGCACGCTCCTCGGCCCGGGCTCGCACGGGACAACCTTCGGCGGGACCCCCCTCGGTTGCGCCGTGGCCTCCCGCATCTTCCATGTCATCGAGCGCGACGGCCTCGAAGCCCGCGTCCGGCAAGACGGCGACTGGATGTCGGAAACCCTAGCCCGTTGGGCACGCGAGATGCCCGACATCCTCCGTGCCGCCCGCGGTCTCGGGTTCATGCAGGGGTTCGAGCTGCGCCCGCGCGAGGAAATTCCCGCGCTGGCGTCGGTGGACCGCCCGGCAAGCCTCCAGGTCGTGAACCGGTTGCACGAGGCCGGGATCCTCACCATTCCCAGCGGCAACCATGTCGTCCGCTTTCTGCCTGCCTACAACATCGGCAGGCCCCTGCTCGGGGAGGCGTTGTCGGTCGTCGAGCACGTGCTCCGCTCGCTGCGCGAATGACCCATCGCTTGGCGGCGCCAGCTCGCGCGCCCTTGCCCTACTTGCTCGGGATCACGTTCAACGTGAACCACGCGGAAGGATGAAGCAGCGGCTGCCCCGCCTTGCCGCGGATGCCCGGCAACTTCAGCTCGTGGATGTGCCCCTCCACGAGGTCCATGTCGAGGTGAAGCGTCCTCCCGTCCGCCGAAAGCCTCGTCCCGCGGATCGTCGGCTTGCCCTTGTCCACCTCCGGCGAGCCGTAGTCCGCCCGGTACAGGTAGGTGAAATTCTCGGCCGTGATTGCCCCCGGGGCTGCCGACGCCGGATCGACTGGCTCCGTGAAGGTGAGGACAAAGCCCTTGGGCTGGCTGTGGATCTCGAGGATCTCGAACGGCGTCTTGCCGGTCCAAACCAGCCGCTGCAACGCGAACGGCTTGCCGCCCCTCGCGCCCCAGCCCCGGTCTGAACCACCCACAAACAACGACCCGTCCGGCGCCTGCTCCAGGCTCAGCGAGCCCGAGGCCAACCCCTCGCGAAATGGCAGGCATGCGCCTTGATACACCCCGTCCACCTGCTCAAGGCAGACGCGCATGACCGTGCTCCAGGTCTGGTCGCCCACGAACAACTGGTTCTGGAACGGGCCGAACTTGCCCCGAGAGCCGTCGTTCGCGATGCCGCTCGCGCTTTGCCCCATCTTTCCATACGGGAAGCCCACGGCGGGCGGCACGAACTCCTTCATCTTCTTCCACTCGGTCGTCACGCGGCTGTTCGACGTCGGGTCCGCCGGGCGCGGCCCAAGGTTCGATGCCAGCGTGTACCATTTGTTGCCCGTCGGGTTGCCCACGAAGCCCCCCGGCTTCAGGTGCTTCAACCAACAGGTCCCGTTCCACGGCCCTTGGTTGTCCGTGTAAAACATGTCCCCGAGATGGTTGGTCGCGATCCCGCCCGGCGACCGGATGCCGCTCACCGTCGGCACCACCTTGCCGTCCGGCGTCGCCTTCAGGCACCAACCCCGGAACTCCGTCTCGCTCGTGAACGACCCCGTCAGGCACAACACCAGCCAGATGTTCCCGTCCCGGTCGAACTTCGAGCCAAACGCATACTCATGATAATCCCCGGTGATGCCCCATCCGTCCGCATGCGTCTCGAACACGTCCGCCCGGTCGTCCCCATTCGTGTCGCGCATGCGGGTGATCTCCCCGCGTTGGGTCGCGTAGAACCATCCATCGCCGCGCGTGGTCAGGCCCAGCACCTCGTGCAACCCCTGCGCGTACCGCGTGAACTTCACCGTGCCCGGCGTCGGCGGCTCCCCGTAGGCGCCATCCACGAACCAGATGTCCCCCAGCCGCGTGGACACCGCAATCCGGTCCTTGCCAAACACCTGCAACGCCCCCGCCTCCAGCACGATCCCCTCCGGGATCGGCACCGTCAGCAGCCGCCAGTACTCGTTCTCGCGCTCGGCCTGCGTCGCCCCATGGGCCAGGCCCGCCGCGACCGCCATCGCCGCAAGCCCGCACGTGATCTTCCTCTCGGTCCAGCTCGTCGTCTTCATGCTCCAGTTCCTTCCTGCGTTCATCCCTCGGCGTCCATCGATCCTCACCACGTGATCTCCTGCACCAGCCGCCCCGGCACCTTCACCGGCACCCGAAGCTCCCTTCCCTGCACCACCGGCGCGCCGTCCGCGCCCGTGAACTTCATCCGGGTCTTCCCATCCACCACGAACACGCCGTCCGCCGCGGCCTTGATGTCGCCCACCGCCGCGCGGAACCACCATCCACCCTCCGCGTGGCCCGTCACCTCCAGCGTCCGCGTCAGCACCACGTCCACGTCCACCGTGCGCGGCACCGGCGTGTCCAAAACCTCCACCCCGGCTCCCACCCGGTAGCGGAACGACGGGCGCCGAACATCATCCAAGGCGTACCCAAGGAACCGGTGCGCGTCGTCGCGCGGCGCCGCCTTCGGCCATGCCGCGTCGGCGGCGCCCAGCCTTGCGAACGCCGGCCCCTCCGGCAGCCGGACCACGTTGTCGCCCAACGGCGGCTCATAGCCCACGCCGCGGTCCGTGCTGTGCCGCGCCATGTCGATGAAACCGCCCTGCCAGATCATCGCCAGCCGAAGCTGGTTTGCGTCAAAGGCCAGGTTGGCTTGGCCCGGATAGCCCACCCCAATCGCCCGCGAGCCCGCGCCCTCGATGAAGTTGCGATAAATGACCGCCTCGTTCCCAACCGCCACCTCCTGTCGCGACCGAAGCAGCCCCGCCGGCACGTCCGCCTTCGCGCCGCCCGCCAGCCAGGACCAGATCGAGCGAATCTGCCCCTCCATGTCGCCCCCAAGGATCTCCGTGTTCGCCGACTTGCCCTCCGGCCAAAAGCTCGGCATGCGCGTTCCAGGACGCAGCGCCGCGGGGTCCGGCATGTAGCGACGGAACCAGTCCCATCGCAGACGCTCGTGCATCCGGTCCAGTCCCAGCGCCGGGATGCCCGTCGATCCATGCTGCGCGAAGGTGTGGCACGCGATGCAGCTCACGCCGTCCCGCCCCACCAGCTTCCGGCCAAACTTCGCGTCGCGCTCCGACACCACCGGCTCCGGTCGCGCCGACGCCGACACGTCCGCCGCATCAAAAGCCTCCGGCAGGTGGCCCACGTTCGCCTTCCCGAACCGCGGCATCCGCGTCGCCATGTAGGGACGCACCTTTGTCCCCTCGTCCAGCAATCGCGACATCCACTCCTTCCGCAGCTTCCCTCCCACCCTCTCGAGGTGCGGCGGCAGCTTCCCTTCCTCGCCCAAGTCCGCTTCGCCGACCAACTGGAACCAGCCGTCGCGCCCGGTCGCCAGCGGCCCGCCCACCCCGTCGCGCGCATGGCACGCAAGGCAACCCAGCTGGGACGTGGTCAACGACACCTTCGTCGCCGCATCCGGCGCCTTCGCGAGCGCGCCCGCGTTCCGCAACGTCTTCCTCAATGCCGCGCGCTGCGCCGACGACAACGCAAACGACGGCGCCCCGGCCGGCGGCCGTTCAGCAAGGCAGCCGCCGTCCGCGCGACGCCCCAGCTCGGACAATGGCCGCGCCGCACGCGCCGCCAACGCGCCCTTCGAGTCCACCACCGCATGGCACGCGACGCAGTTCAACTTCTCGAAGCGCGCCCGCCCCGCCGCCGCCTTGCCCGCGTCCACCGCGAACTCGCCATGCCCCACCGGCAACATCGGCTGCCCGTAATGCCTCAGCACGCTGCCCGGGATCGGCTGCCGGTCGAAGCCCGGCCCCGCCCAGCGCACCGCGAACTCATGGCCCCCGCCGCCCTGGAAGAAGCGCAGCTCAAACGAATGCGGCGCCTTGCTCAGCTTCACCCGGCCCCGGACCTCCCGCGGCGGATGGTTGCCGTCGTTGTCCAAAACCTTCTGGCCGTCGATCTCCAGCGACGCGCCGTCGTCCGACGTCACCCAGAACGTGTACTCTCCCTCCGCGGGAACCTCGATCGCACCCGTGAACCGCACCGCAAACTCGCTCTCCCGCCTGCGCATCGACAACGTCAGCTCGTCCGACTCGCCCGTCGCCACCGGCTTCCGCCCGTCGTCGAACTGCTTCACCGACGACATCGCGCCCTCAAAGTATTCCCACTTCACGCCCGACACGGTCGCGAGCGCCGACTTGGGGTCGTTCAACGCGGGGGCTTGGTCACGGAGCAGGAACGTCGCCACGGCACGCGCCTCGCCGTCGCTCAGCCCCAAGGACGGCATGCGGCCGCCCGGGCGATGCTTCACCGGGTCCTTGAGGAAGGCGACCAATTCGCCCCCGGGATACTTGCGCGCAAGGTCCCCCATCGGGATGCCCTCGCGACGCGCCCGCTCGAACACATCCTGGGGCATGTCCGGCGGCCGGTCCGTCGGAGCATGGCAGGCCACGCAGCCCAGCGAGTGATACAGGGCTCGCCCCGACTCCACCCGCGCGCGGTCCGCCGTCAGGTACAACGCGGGCCCCTCGGGCTGGATCGAGGCAAGGTAATGGGTCAACTCATCGGCAGCCTTCGCACGCTCGCCCCCGGCCATGCCATGCATCAGATGCGGCATCGCCGTCCCCGGCTTCAACGCCGACGGGTTGTCCAACCATGCACGAATCCACTGCGGCTCCAGTCGCAGCCCTTCCTCCCCGAGCCGAGGCGCCCCGCGCATGCCCACCCGCGCGGCAACCCTGGCATCCGCCGCGTGACAGGAGACGCAGTTCAACTCGCCCAGCAGCACCTCCCCTTCGTCCACGCCCATGGCGATGGGCACACCCAAGGTCACGCCCACCGCCCGGACGACGCCAACGCCGACTCCGGCGGCGCCGAGGATCATGCAACCCGACAGCGCGGCCCACGCCCACTTCCACGGCCCCATGCTACGCAAAGAAAAGGATTTCACGGGTGAATCCCCAGACCGTAACGGCCCGCCCCGATCGCTTACAACCGCCGTTTCGCAAGCCGATCCTCGACGTCACGCACCCCAATCTCGGGCCGCGGTCCACCACGCGGCCGGATCGAATCAGTTGGGAGGGAAGTGATTGCGAAGCAGATGCTTGTGCAAGCCGAGGAGTGAGCGAGGCGCGGGCCGGTACGAGGCCCGTAACAAGCGAACGACGAAGGAGTTGCGCAAGCAGATCGACCAAGCACGACCGATCCAACTGCATCGTTCCGGCGTGCGCCAGTGAAGTTGGTCACCACGTGGGTGCGAGTCCCACCGGTCGAGTTAGACGGTTCACGACCGAAACACGATGTCCGGGATGAGGCCGCGAGGCCGAACCACAAGCGGG
>CAIYFP010000627.1 GCA_903925515.1 uncultured Verrucomicrobiota bacterium | reverse complement strand
TTCACTTTATCCCTGCCCGGTTCGTGCATCGGGACAACGTCCTTCGACCTTGTAAACAGTTACGGGAGCAGAAGCGTCGGCGATATCAACGTCATGCCTTCACTGGAAGGCGGCGAAGCCACGTGGTTCCCACTTGGTTCCTCAGGTAGAAGGGACCTGTCCTCCACGGCCAGGGCGGGGATTTTGCCTTTCGGGACCCCGGAACAGACATCTCCTCCCGGCGCGCGGGGTTGCGAGGCCATGGCCACCCGAGTGCGACGTCGGTTGAGGGCGGCCGGCCTGCATGCGGGAGTCTGTTTCCCATCCTGCCGGCCGCGTGCGCTTGCGCGGCGGAGCGAATGGGCTCAACCCGTGGGATGGATTGGATTGCCGTTTCGCGGCCCCTTGCTGGAACCCACCGGAAGCGGCGAGGAACCAGTTTTCCGTGGCACGTCCTCGTGGGTTCGGGTGGGATTCGTGGCGATGTCGGAGCCGGACTTGTTCGGGTCGGTGGAGGCGGGCGCTGCTTCGGGAGGCGCCGTGGATCCCGATTCGGCGAACCGGCGGTCCTCGTCGCGTCCGGCGCCGCTGGCGGCGCGGATGCGCCCGAGGACGCTCGAGGAGTACGTGGGCCAGCGTCATGTGCTGGGGCCCGGGTTGCTGCTGCGCCGCGCCATCGAGGCCGACCGGGTGCAGTCGTTGATCCTGTACGGGCCGCCGGGGACGGGGAAGACGTCGTTGGCGCAGTTGATAGCGGCGCGCACGCGTTGCCGGTTCGAGCGGTTGAACGGGGTGGAATCGAGCGTGGCGGACCTTCGGCGCGTGTTGCAGGCGGCGGCCAACCGGCTTGTGAACACGGGCATGCCCACGTTGCTGTTCATCGACGAAATCCACCGGTTCAACCGCGCGCAGCAGGACGTGCTGCTGCCGGACGTCGAGTCGGGCGCGGTGCGGTTGATTGGCGCGACGACGCACAACCCCTTCTTCTTCGTGAACGCGCCCTTGGTGTCGCGCTCGACGGTGTTCGAGCTGCGGCCGCTGTCGGAGGACGACCTCGTGGGGCTGATGGAGCGGGCGATGTGCGATGGCGAGCGCGGGCTTGCGATGCTGCGGGTGGAGGCGGAGCCGGGTGCCATCCGACATCTGGCGAGGGTGTCGGACGGCGACGCGCGCAAGGCGTTGAACTCGCTGGAGATCGCGGCGCTCACCACGCCGCCGGGGGTGGACGGCGTGGTGCGCATCGACGTCGCGGCGGCGGAGGAGTGCATCCAGCGCAAGGCGATCGTGTACGACGGGGACGGCGACGCGCACTACGACACGGCGAGCGCCTTCATCAAGGCGATGCGCGGCGGAGACCCCGACGCGGCGTTGTACTGGCTTGCGAAGATGATCCATGCGGGGGAGGACCCGCGCTTCATCACGCGCCGCATCCTTGTGCATGCGGCGGAGGACGTGGGCTTGGCGGACCCGATGGCGCTCGTGCTCGCGGAGGCCGCCCATCGCGCGGCCGAGGGCATCGGCTGGCCGGAGGCGCGCATCCCGGTGGCGGAGGCGGCGATCTACATCGCGACGGCGCCCAAGAGCAACTCGGTGATCCGGGCGATCGATGCCGCGCTGGAGGACGTACGTTCGGGGCGGACGTTGCCCGTGCCGGAACACCTGCGGGACGCGCATTACGCGGGCGCGAAGCGCCTTGGCCATGGCACGGGCTACGTCTATCCGCACGATCACCGGGGCCATCACGTTGCACAGGACTACCTGGGTGCAACCCGGCGCTTCTACGAGCCAACGGAGCAGGGGGTGGAACGGAAGATCAAGGAACGGCTCGAGAAGTGGCGTGCTGCCCCGGCGCCGATGGCGTCGGCTCAGGACACCCCGACGGCGGGCGCTTCATGAGCATTCCCGCCGAGAAGGAACGGATGCGGGCGGAGGTTCGGGGACGGCTTCGGGCCATGCCGGCCGGCGCATGGGCGGAGGCGTCGCTCGCGGTGGCGCGCCGGGTGCGTTCGATGGAGTCATGGAGTCACGCGCGGTGGATCGGGGCGTATGCGCCGATGGCCCGGGAGATCGACGTCTGGCCGCTGGTGGGCGAGGCGCTCGCGTCGGGGGTGGGCGTGGCCATGCCGGGATGGGACGAGGCATCCGGGACGTATCGGTTCGTGAGGGTGATGGACATGTCGCGGGACATGGTGGACGGGCCGCACGGGGCCAGGGTTCCGGCGCGGGGTCTGCCGGGCGTGGATGTTGGGCGGCTGGACTTGGTGCTGGTGCCGGGGATAGCCTTTGACGCGGCAGGGGGTCGGCTGGGGCGGGGCAAGGGTTTCTACGACCGACTGCTTGATGGCTGCGTCGGGGTGACCTGCGGCGTGTGCGTGGGCGAGCAAGTCGTCGAGCGCGTGCCGATGGAGCCCCACGATGCCCGGCTCGATTGGGTGGTGTTTCCCGGGGGAATCCACGGGAAGACGACGGGGGCCGGGGCGAGGCGGTTGGGGAGCGGGACGAGCGATTGAAGCATGGCGATCGAGACGTTGCTCACAGCAGTTGCGGGCGTGGCGGCCGGAGGGACGGCGGCGTGGCTCGTGTTCATGGCCCGCGAGAGAGCCTTGCGCGCCGAGGCGTCGGCGCGATTTGAGGCGTCGGCCCGGGATTCCATGGCCCGTGCCGAGGCCGAGGCCGAGAAGCGCCTTGCCGAGCGGCACCGGCAGCTTTCCGGGGAGGAACAGCGCCTTCGGGAGCGCGAGGACGTGGTGCATCGCCAGTTGGACCGCCTTGGGACCTTCGAGTCGGAGCTGCGTGCGCGGGCCGAGGACGTGGAGGCGGCCAAGGGCGGCGTCGAGTTGGTTCGACGGGAGGCGGAGGGTCTGAGGCGGGAGTGGCTTGGGCGGCTGGAGGCCGTGGCGGGCGCCTCGGTGGAGGGGGCGCGCGAGGCGCTGCTGCGGGAGGCGGAGGCACGGGCGATGGGGGAGGCGGCGGAGGTTTCAAGGACGGTGGTCGAGCAAGCGAGGAGGACTGCCGACGACGAGGCCCGCCGCATCATCGCGATCGCAATCCAGCGCTATGCGGGGCGTCATGCGTCGGAAACCTCGACGTCGCTCGTGACGCTTCCCGGCGACGACATGAAGGGCCGGATCATCGGGCGTGACGGGCGAAACATCCGGGCCTTCGAGGCGGCGACGGGGGTGACGGTGCTGGTCGATGACACGCCCCATGCCGTGGTGTTGTCCGGGTTCGACCCCGTGCGGCGCGAGGTGGCGCGGCAGGCGATGGAGAGGCTGGTGCTGGACGGCCGCATCCATCCGGCCCGCATCGAGGAGGTGGTCGCCTCGGTGAACCAGGAGATCGACGATTCGATCCGGAAGCTTGGGGAGGAGGCGGCGTCGAATGCCGCCGTGGCGTTGCCCAGCCCCGAGGTGGTACGGGTCCTTGGGCGGCTGCATTTTCGACATAGCTACTCCCAGAACGTGCTCCAGCACTCGGTGGAGGTGGCGCACCTGTGCGGATTGATGGCCGCGGAGATCGGGGCCGACCCGGCG
>CAIYFP010000626.1 GCA_903925515.1 uncultured Verrucomicrobiota bacterium | reverse complement strand
GATGGGGTCGGCAGCATGGGATGGCGCGAGGGCCATCAGGATGGCGGCGGCGAGGGGGACAAGGACCTGCGTGGAGGGGAGGACGCCCTGCAACATGGGCCGCACGGTATCGTGGAATGGGCGTGGGCCAAGCGGGTTTGTGGGCGGGCTATCGCTTGCTGCCGGAGACGAGCATGAGGATGTCGATGAGGAACAGGAGGACGATGGTGACCTCGAGAAGCATCATCCAGCGGTTCGACTGGTCGTGCTTCAGCATCTCGTGGAGCTCGGCGACCGTCTGGAGCTTCTCGCGGACGGACCGATGCCAGTCGGAAAGGTGGAAGCGAGCGGCAACGACCTCGTAGAGGCGCGCAACGTGCCAGTCGCCAAAGAACTTGGAGATGTTGGAGAGCTCGTCGTTGAAGCGGGCGAGGTCGATGCGGAGCTCGCGAAGGTCGCGGAGGAGCTGGCGACGGCCGCGCACGGGGTTGCCGAGGTCGCGGTAGGTACGTTCGAGCGTGGCGTCGAGGAGGCGATCGTAGGCTTCGAGCTCGGCGAGCTGGAGGTTGGCGAGCTCGAGGACGTAGAGGGATTCCTCCCATGCGCCCGGCTCGTCCACGAGGAGTGCGGCGTCCCAGTCGATGACGACGAGGTCGTCCTCGTAGTAGGAGAGGTGGCGGGAGGTGGACTCGCGGGTTTCCTGGCGGGAGAGGGCGGCGGGGTCGGGTTCCTGGGTGAGGATGGCCGCGACGGCGCGCCGGTGGGACTCAAGCCATGCCTCGGCGCGGAGGGTGGCGGGAGCACCGGGGGAATGGGAGGGCAGGGGGCCGCGAAGGCAAAACACGGTGTAGGCCTCCTCGTCGGGAATGCGGTCGATGGGGCGCAGGATGTGCGATGCGAGCTCGCGGCGCGCATCCTCGGCGATGCGGCGGGCCTCGTCATGGACGGAGCCGTTGCTGAAGGCGAGGTCATGGTAGGCGACGAGGTGTTCGAGGCGTTCGACGGCAAAGGGGACTCGGATGCGGACGGACAGGGCACCGATGGGGAGGAACTTGACCTCACGTTCGACGCGAACGGGGCCATGGGGTCCGAGGCGTTCCTGGGCGGGGAGGCGAACGTGGCGGGGCTTGTAGAAGAGGAGGTCGCGAGGGCTGCGCCTTGAGGTGTCCATGCTGTACTGGGACACGGGCAACCCGAAGAGGGTTGGGACCGGCTCGCGGTCCATCTCGTAGGCGATGTCATAGGCGAAGAGAAACACGGCCTCGCCATGGAGGAGGTGGGGATGGCCGTGGGAGGAGGTCATGCGATGGGCGAGCTAGCCGGCATGGCCGTCGTCGTGGGCATGGCGAAGGAGTTCCTCGAGCGGGACGACCCGCAGGGCGGCCTCGTGGGTGGCGGCGATGACGACGGCGGGGGCGGCCTGGGCTTCGAGAGCTTCGAGCCACCGTCCGGCGCAAAGGCACCAGCGGTCCCCGGGCTTGAGGCCATGGAAGTCGAACTCGGGCCTTGGGGTGACGAGGTCGTTGCCGCGAGCGAGGGAGAAGGCGAGGAATCGTTCGGTGACGATGGCGCAGACGACGTGGCGGCCGAGGTCGTCGGGGCCGGTCTCGCAGCATCCGTTCCGGAAGAAGCCGGTGCGCGGGACCATGCCGCAGGTTTCGAGGGGGCCGCCGAGGATGTTCCGGGCTCGGCTGGGACGGGTACGGTCGAAGGTGGGCATGGAAGGCGTGGGGAAGGGCAGGGTGGTGGCCTTGGCCTAGTCGCCCCGGATCCGGCGGCGTTTTTCCTCTCGTTCGGCCTCGAGCCGGGATCGCTGGTGGGCGAGGCGTTCGCGGAGCTCGTCCGCCATGGCGAAGTCCTCCTTGGCCTGTGCGGCCTGGATGTCGTCGCCCACCTCGATCTCGATCTGGGCGATCTTGGACTTGTAGAGGGATTCGAGGTCGGCGAGCTCGGCCTTTTGGGCCGGGGACAGGACCTTCGATGGCGCCTGCTTTTGGAGGCGTTCCATGGCGAGTTCGTAGGCGGATTTCATGATGTGCGTTGTGAGCTAGGACATGATGGGGCGTGATGCGGTTCGACGAGGAATCCACGTTCCCGGGCTAGCGATTCACGGACGCCTCGACGGCACCTGCAATGGATTGGCGTCCAAGGTTGCCCCGCTCGGTGAAGTTCCCGTCAACGCCGTCACGAGGAAGATCGTTCGCGAACCGATCATCGTCGGCCAATTCCGTGCGCAACCTCGCGAGATCGGCCTTGAGCGACCGCAGGGTTTCAGCATGCGCCGGATCGTCCGCGATGTTGCGTTGCTCGTCCGGGTCAACACGAAGGTCATAAAGCTCCCATGCACCCTTCTTCCAGTAATGGACCAGCTTGTGGGTGTCGGTGCGGACGCCGTAGTGCTGGCGGGTGTTGTGATGGCCGGGATCGTGGTAGTAGCGGTAGTACATCGACGTTCGCCATCTTGCGGGTGGCGCGTCCTTGAACCATGGGACCAGGCTGCGCCCCTGCATGTCTTTGGGGATGCGCACCCCGGCGAGTTCGAGGAACGTCGGCGCCAGATCCACGTTCATGACGATTCCTGACGGGGCGCGCCCCGGCGACTCGATGCCCGGGCCCATCACGAGCAGGGGAACCCTGAGGGAAGGTTCATACATGAAGCGCTTGTCATACATCCCCATGTCGCCAAGGAAGAAGCCGTTGTCGGAGGTGTAAAACACGATGGTGTCCTTGGAGAGGCCGGTTCTGTCGAGGTGGTCCAACACCCTGCCGACGCCGTCATCCACCCCCTGGACGCAGGCGAGGTAGTCCTGCATGTAGCGTTGGTACTTCCAACGGGTGAGCTCCATGCCGGTGAGCCTTCGCATGACGCCGTCCGGCCCCGGGACATCCACCTCGGTCGGGGTTGTACCCAGCCAGCGCCCTCGCTCGTCCTGCGGCATGTCGGCGGGCGGTTGCATCTTGAGGTCACGCCGCGTCAGGTCGCGGGCCACGGTTTGCCTGTTTTCCGGAAGCGCTGCCGGTCGCGTCGCGTAGTCGTCGAACAGGGTGGGTGGTTCGGGAATCCGCTTGTTCCGGAACTTCTCCCGGTTCTTGGCATCTGGCGTCCACTCGCGGTGGGGCGCCTTGTGGTGGAGCATCAGGAAGAAGGGCTTGTCCTTGGGGCGCGTTTCCAGGAATTGGATGCCGAGGTCGGTGATGACCTGAGTGGCGTGGCCCTCAAGGGTGAGACGGCCTGCGGGAGTGAGGAAGGCCGGGTTTTCATAGACGCCTTGACCCGGAAGGACAATCCAACGGTCAAAACCGGTGGGATCCGAGCCCAGGTGCCATTTGCCTATCATGCCCGTGTGATAGCCGGCGGCACGCACTTGCTTTGCCACGGTGTCTTGGCTGCCGTCGAACCGGTTGAACACGGGCGTCCCGTTCGCATGGGAGTACTTTCCGGTCAGCAACGTCGCGCGGCTGGGCGTGCAGATGGAGTTTACGACGAAGGCATTGGCGAAGCGCAACCCCGTGCGTGCCATGCGGTCGAGGCCCGGCGTCTCATTCACGCGCGAGCCATAGCATGACAAGGCATGGGCCGCGTGGTCGTCGGTCATGATGAAGAGGATGTTTGGCCGGGTGCCGGCCGTGGCCGACATCCATGCGGCCGCGAGCAACGTCAGGGGCAGGGGGAAGCGCATGCGAGCCTGAAGGTATCCCGGCGTGCAGCCCTAGGCGAGCAACAACACGGCCGCCGCGATCACCATGAACCCGATGATGTCGAGGCCGAGGCCATGCTTGAACATGCGCGGCAAGGGGATGCAACCCGTCCCATAGACCATCGCGTTGGGCCCGGTTGATACCGGCATCAGGAATCCCATGGACGACCCGAGGCATGCAGCCAGAGCGGGCTTCAGCGGGTTCACCCCGGCCGCCTGCGCAACCGCGATCGCGATCGGCACGATCATCGTCGCCGACGCCGTGTTGGACGTCGCCTCGCTTACCACCACCGCAATCGCCGTGAAGAGCAGAACCAACCCCGCCTCCGTCCGCGCCTCGAAAAACCCCGCGACGCCATCCCCGATCCACCGAGCGAGGCCCGTCGTGAACATTTGGTCCCCAAGCGCCATGCCACCCGCGAACAGGAAGATCGTTCCCCAGTCGATGCGCACGGCATCGCGCCATTCCAGCACGAACCGTCCCGCGGCCCAATCCGTCGGGACCATGAACAAAACCCCGGCCGCCAAGATCGACACGATGCTCTCGGGCAGTCGCTCGGAGAGAACCTTGGCCGTGGGGCTCTCGGGCCCCACCGCCAACGCCATGGCACCCGGCACGAGCCACGCGACGACCGCCATGCCGAACACCACGACCACGACACGCTCGGCCCGCGACCATGCGCCCATGGTTCCGGCCTCGCGGGCGATCCAGCCCGAGCACCCCCTCAACGCTGCACGGTCAACGCGGCAACGACCGTGGAAGTTGAAGACGAGGAACGTGCCGAGGACAAGCGAGACCGGAAGCCCGACCCGCATCCACTCGAAGAACGTCAGCCTCGTCCCAAGGGTGCGTTCAATGAGCCCGATTCCGATCAGGTTGGGCGGCGTCCCAATTGGGGTGGCAAGCCCGCCAACGCTTGCCCCAAAGGCCGTGAGCAGCATGAGCCCGGTCGCCAAGGGCAGGGACGTGAAATGGATCTCCCGCCCGATCCTCGCCGACTCGGCACGAGCCACCTCGGATGCAATCGCCATCCCGATCGGCAGCATCATCGCGGTCGTGGCGGCGTTGGAGACCCACATGGAAACGAAGGTCACGACCATCCCGAACGCGGCGTACAACCCGAGGGGCCGGTCGCCCACGAAGGGCATTCGAAGGATGCCGAAGGCGATGCGGCGGTTCAGTCCATGCCGCATCATGGCCTCGACCAGCATGAAGCTTCCGATGAAGAGGAAAATGATGGGATCAGCGAACGGCCGATAGGCTTCCTTGGCGGGTGCAACGCCGGCGAGGACGGCAAGCGCGGGCGCCAGCAGGGCTGTGGCGCCCATGGGGATGGCCTCGGTCATCCAAAGCACGACTGCGGCGGCCATGACCGCGAGGAGCCGATGCGCCTTGGGCTCGAGTGCATCGATTGGGACGAACCATGCGACGGCGAAGGCGATGGGCGCAAGAAACAGGCCGACGCG
>CAIYFP010000625.1 GCA_903925515.1 uncultured Verrucomicrobiota bacterium | reverse complement strand
GCAGAAGGCGCAGGAGAAGTACAAGGAGCAGGCGATCGCTCGATTGGAGCGGTTGGCCAAGAAGGTCAACATGGCGGTCGTTCCAATCGCCGCCACGGAGGGTTCAACATGAGCCGTCATCCCAGGGTTCATTGGTAGACGTGAAGACGCGAAGCATGCGGTCACGGGGATGCCCATGCCGAGGTGGATGCCCATCCGCTGCGACCGCGTGTTGGAACGAAGCCTGCCGCAACCCGCCCGCTTGCGTATCGCGAGCCTCCCACCTCCTGACGCGCGGATTTGGGGGACAGGTCGGACCCCTCCTGGCTAGCGATGCCCGGCTACGGTTCCACCACGACGCGATAGAACCGCACGGCGCCGGGCGGGAGCGGGTCGGCGACCTCGACCATGCCATCGTTGCCTGCCATGCGGGTTAGCATCCGCCAGCCGCCGGCGGGGTCCTCGGAGGATTCCACACGGTAGAACGCACCGCGCACGGAGGGCCATCCGATGGAAAGACCGTTGCCATTCCAGCGCCCGGTGACGGTGGGAGCCATGCTTGCCGGGGTCGGGTTGGCCTTTCCGGGCGTGGGTGTTGCGGCCATGCGCGCGAAACGTTGCCCCTCGGGGACGTTCGCCCATGAGGTGGCCCCGCTCGTGGAGCCATACCGGAAGGAATCCATCACGCCAGACCCCACGGCGGCGGGGCGGACGAGCGCGATCCAGCCGTTCTCGACGGCCGGACGAAACGTGGCGTGCCACTCGGACGGAGTGGACTCGCTGGGCTCGGCGTCGAGCACGACGACGCGGCGTTCGCCCGCCCGCAGGACGAGGCCCTTTGGGAACGTCCATGGCGCGTCCGCCGTGGACGCAAGCAGTTGCCAGCCGTCGAGGGCCACGGTCTGGGTCCCGGCGTTGAGCAGCTCGATCCATGGCTCCGAATCCCCCGACGCGTCGCGGAACGTCCCAGCCCGCGGCGCGACCTCGTTCAGGAACACCAGCGGGAGGGCCTCCATGGTGGCGACGACGGAGTTGGGCGAGCCCGGGGTGTTGCCGGGCAAGGTCCCGCCCTCCAGCCGAAGCGCGGCGCCGAAGACGATGTCGGAGCTGCCGATGGTGGATTGGTGGACCTCGGCGGCGAGGATGTTGGTCCCGGCACGAAGCAACGAGGCGGGCAACGTGGTGGAGAGGGACGTGGCATCGCCGACGGTCACGGAGGCGGCGGTGGTGGGCGTCACGACGCCGGCCGGCATGTTGGTTCGCATCAGTTCCACCCCGTTCAGGTAAAGGACCATGCCGTCGTCGAGGACGTGCGTGAGGGCGAGGCTGGCACCGTTGGGGACGGACGGGAGGACGAAGGTGGTGCGAAAGAAGTAGGACCACTGGCCAAGGTTGAGGGCGGTGGACTTGGGCGCGGGCAAGGCTGCGGACTCGACGTAGAACAAGCCCGGGCCGGACTTCCATGCGCGGTCGTCGAAGCCCTCGGTGGTCCATGGCCCGACGGGCGCGGCCTCGAGGTAACGCCATGGGGAGGTGAGCGTGGTGAGGTCGCGGGGGCCGGTGAACGCGGGCGTTGCGGTCCATGCGCCGGGCAAGGCGTTCTCCGCAAGCAGGTCCACGAGCTGGAGGGCGACGCCGCCCGCCGCGGGAACGTCGGGCCAGTCGCCGCCCACCGCGAACGGCACGCGGTCGAGCACGTCGCCTTGCATGGAGAACAGGACAAGGTCGTCCCCATCCGCACCGAGGGAGCCAGTCCATGAACCGACGACGCGCGGGGCGGCGCCGTGGGCGGCGCGGAAGGCGGGAATGCTCGCGACGACACAAAGGGCCTCGCCCGGGGCAATCAGGATGCCGCCGGGGAAGTCGAAGGAGAATGCGCGCCCGACGAGGCGGCAGCCCGACAGGTCCCATGCGGTGGTGGCGGACGGGTTGGCGAGCTCGACGTAGGCGGAGCCGCCCTGCGCAGGGCGGCTCATGATCTCGGAGATGGCGACCTTGAAGCGCGGTTGCACCGCGACTTCCCATGAACGCTCCGCGACGGCCGACGGCAGGGCGTCGTCGGCGACCTGCACCCGGACCGTGACGTTGGTGCGTCCGATGTCGGGCGGGATGGCCCATGTGAGGCGGCCCGAGACGGGGTCGATGACGACGTCTTGCGGCGGTTCGCCGACGAGGGAGAAGGAGAGGTTCTGGGGAGGCAGGTCGTCGTCGTCGGCCGAAAGGTTGCGCGAGAGGACGTCGCCCTCGAAGGCGGTGGCCGACGCGATGGGGCCGAGGCGCGGGGGTTGGTTGGCCTCGAACACCTGGATGGAGAAGGTGGCCTGCGCGGACTGGGCCAACGGGGTGGACTCGGTCGCGCGAACGATCAACGGATAGGAGCCCGGTCCCTGCAGCTCGGTGGGGGTCCAGCGGATGACGCCCGTCGCCGGGTTGAGCGTGAGGCCCGGGGGTGGCTCGTTGACGAGCGAAAAGGTGACCGCCGCGCCGTCGGGGTCGCTGGCGACGAGCTGGACGACGACCTCGCTGCCCTCCGCGACCAGCGCGAGCTGCGGCTGCGTGAACACGGGCGGGTTGTCCACCTCGTTGACCGTAACGCGGACGCGGAGCAATGCGGACCCGGGCGGGTCGAAGGAATCGGTGACGCGGATGTTGAAGTCGTAGCTTGCCGGGCCTTGGTCCTCGGAGGGCGTCCATTCGAGGATGCCGTTGCTTGCGCCGACGACCACGCCGGCCGGCGTGCCGGGGGTGGTCTCAAAGCGAAGCGCCTGGGCGGGGATGTCGGGGTCGGTCGCGACGAGCTGGAGGGTCAGGGTGCTGCCCTCCCCCACGACGACGGGCTCGGCGGGCACCCCGGCGGGCGGTTGGTTGGACTCGGCGACGTTGACCTCGACGCGGCCGGAGCCGGACCGGGACGGCTCGCCCGAATCCGTGGCTCGGACGGTGAAGACAAAGGTGCCCGGTCCTTGGACCTCCGACGGCGTCCATGACACCTGGCCGGTGGCCGCGTCGATCTCGACCCCGGCCGGGGCGTCCGTGCCGAGGGCGTAGCGGACGGTCTGGCCGGCGTCGGGATCGGTGGCCTGGACGCGGAGGGTCCAGCGTGATGCCTCGGTGGCAGACTGCACCGGGATGGCCGTGAATCGCGGGGGCAGGTTGCCGCCGGGGACGGCGTTGAGCGCGGCGGGCGTGGGGCCCTCGAGGGGGATGAGGTCGTTCCCGGGGCCGTCGGGGTAACGGCCGAGGGACACGTTGTTCGTTTGCGGCCCGAAGACGAAGCCGTCCACCCACGAGCCGTCGGGCGCAAACAAGCCGACGGCCTCGCCGGCGCGAGCAAGGCTGAAGCTTGCATGGAACCAGCCCTTCGAGACGTCGGTCTGCGCAGCCTCGCCATCGGCCCAGACAAGGAGGAAGCCGCCGGGCTGGACGACCGTGCCCTGAGGGAGCGCCGACGTCGTCTTGCTGGCGAGGTCGTCCGTGAGGAAATAGCCGGAAAGGTCGGCAGCGGTGGCTCCCGGGTTGTACAACTCGATCCAGTCATCGAAGTCGCCGTCGGCGGGGTCGGCGAGCACGGAGGCATTGGAGGCGAGGACCTCGTTGATGACGACCTCGACCTTGGGCACGGCGGGGTTGTTGGTCTGGCTTGGCGTGGCGACGTAGAGGGGCCGACGCGCGTAGGGGTCGCCGTCGGGAACGGACCCGACGCCACGCCCGGGCGGGAGGCCGTTGTATTCGAGCCAGTCCATGACGGCGGGCGTGGCCGGGGAGCCCTGGGTCCGGGACAAGACGACGGTGCCTGCCGACGCGGGGATGCGGAACGAGGCGTGAAGCTGGCCCGGGATGGACTCAGGAGGCTCGTTGTCGAGCCAGACCAGAAGAGAGCCCCGGGCGGGAATCGTGGTGTTGGCCGGGATTTGCCAGCGCTGGGGCGTGGCGAGGGCGTCGCCAAGCCAAAGGCCCGAGACGTCGGCCGCGGCGTCCGTCGGGTTGAACAGCTCGACGAACGGGTCGGCGTCGCCCGCGTTGTCCGTGATGGGGGCGTCCGGTGCGGGGACCACCTCGTTGATCCAGACGGGCGGGAAGGGGGCGAGGGAGGCCCGGACGGCGTTTGCGATGCCCGGGGTGACGCGGTTGGGGGCGTTGGTGGTGGTGGCGGCCCAGTTGGCGGGGCGTCGGGTGTCTTGGGAGGGGTCGATCAACTGCAACGAGGGGCCCCAGCCGTCGGCGTTGGTGGACCATGGGGCGCGGTCGAGGTAGCGGACCATGCTGAACGGGACGTCGGAGCCCGGGGGCAGGAGGCCGAGGCGCTCGCCATCGTTGTCGAGCCCGCCGGGGAACGCGTCGAGCACGGGCACGGCTGCGCCGAAGGCCGAGGCGAAGGCGGCGCGGTCGGCGGCGAGGACGAGGTAGCCGTTGGGGAGGATGGTGGCGTTGGAGGGAAAGGTGTAGCCGAGGCCTTGGAGGCGGTGGCCGTCGAGGTTGAAGGGGACGGTGGGGTTGCGGTTGAACAACTCGACGAAGGAGGTGCCGGGCACGGCGGGGTTGTAGTGGACCTCGTTGAGTACGACCCAGTCGCGGGCGACGGGGATGGCCCCGGTGTAGGTGGCGACCACGGAGTCGGTGGCGCCGGTGGGGTTGCCGGAGGCGTCGAGGGCGGCAAGGACGAGGTTGTTGGTGGCCTGGGAGAGGGGGACCTGGACGGTGAAGGTCGTGAGGCCGGTCCAGTTGACGGGGTAGCGCACGCCATTGACGGCGATGTCGGCGACAAGGAAGGAGGCGTTGCCGGCCAGGGTGGCGACGGGCTGGGAGGAGGCGAAGTCATTGCCGCCGTTGGAGGTGATGGCGAAGGGGGTGTTGGCTGCGGTGTTGAGCTGGCCGAGGATGTAGGTGCGTCGGCCGTTCATGTAGTTCGTGACGGTGGAGAGGGACGCGAGGCCGCCGATGTTGTTCTGCTGGTGCAGGAGGCGGTAGCCCTCGACGACGGGGACGTAGTGGGTGGCGAGCAACGGGCCGTTGGCGGCGCGGTGCAGGGCGCGCCACAACATGCGGCGGAACGGGGCGTGGTCGTAGAGGCGGGCGTTGGCGATGGGGTCTTGGCCGCCCGTGAATCCGGCGTTGGTGCCGTCGCCGAGGCCAAAGACGAAGTCGATGTCCCACGGCAGGAGGACGGCGCGTCGCCCGGGCTGGCGGTAGAGGTACATGTTCTGGCCCACGTTGTAGGTCCATGAATCCCAGTTGCCGGTAACCCGATGAAAGGCGAAGACGCCCATCCATTCCTCGACGTCGGCCTGCTGGAGGACGCGGCCTGTGAAGCCCGCGTCGAGGTTCGAGTTCAGGGCCGAGACGAGGTCGAGGATGGTCTGGTAGTTGCTCTCGGGGAACTGCTGGGCGCGGCGTTCCCAGTTCCAGCGGTAGCGCGCGAGCTTGGGCTGCCCGCCGGAGAGGAACGACTGCATGGTAGCCTGCGTGGCCGCGAAGTTGCGGTTGTCGTCCTGGAACTCGAACCAGATCGAGATCTTGTAGAGGTCGCCCTCGCCGCCGTCCGGGGAATGGTCCTCGGCGTAGGCATGGTCCGGTTCCTCGAGGTCCTCGACGACGTTGGCGAAGCTGATGCCGTTGATGAAGAAGAGCTGGTGCTTCCCCTCGAGCGAGGGAATGCCCATGCGCGAGGCAAGCCAGTTGGCGACCCGCCCGCGCAACGCGGTGTCCTCCACGCCGCCGTTGCCCGTCTTCGAGAACAACCGCTCGCTCACGCCGTGCAGCAGGTCGTCTTCCGGGGTGCGCGCCGTGATGTCGCCCGAGCCGCCGTGGTAGGGGCTGCCCTTGTCGCGGAAGATCACCTGGTGGATCACGCGGGTGTTGCCATAGACGATCGTGCCGCGGCGGTACGCGTTGTTGAGCGGGTTGCCGCCCGGGGCGCTGCGGTTGGGGCTGGTACACCAGAGCCGCGCCTGCGGAAGGCTTGAGAAGGGCAGAGGATCCCCCCAACGCACCAACCCCTCGTGGACAGGCGCGGCCGGCGGCCACACGGACTCGCCGGAACGCCCGTCCGTCGCTCGGACCGTGAACGCGACCAGCACGCCCCCGGACTGGCCCGCGATCCAGCCCGAATAGACGCCGTCGCCCGCCACGGCGTCGCCGTTTAGGCCGTCGTCACGCATCGCCACGTCCGTGGTGGTCGTCGTCGGGTCCAGCCGGTACCGGAGCAGGACCGCGGACACGCCGTCGGCGTCCGAGGCACGGGCGGTGACCAGCACGGGCTCGCCGCCGCGCGGAAGAACCGGGGAATGAGAGATGGAATGGATGGCGGGCCCGACGTTGGCGAGGCGGCGGGAGTTGGGCTTGCCGGGGGAGCCCAGGTTTCGGGGCACGACCATGGGCGCGGCGTAGTCGGCGTGGTTGCCGCGAAGGCGAAACAACAGCTCGGGCCAGCCCGCGACCCAGCGCGTCCATGCACGGAACGTGACGTTGTTGTTGGCGGAAAGCGTCGCGGCGAGGTTGGCGCGGATGGCGTTGGGGCCGGTGTCGAGGCCGCCTTGGGAGCGGATGCGAAGGCCAAGGGCGCCGGTCCTTGCCGCGGACGCCTCCACGGTGGAGCCCGCATGGTTGCCGCCAAGAAGCCAGCCCGAGGGCCCGGACTCAAAGCCGGCGTTGTTGATGACATTGGTTCCGGCCGTGCTGATGACCTCGACGTTGTCCACGAGGCACTCGCCATTGTTGAGCAGGCCGAGGTAGAGCCGGTTGATCGTGCCATTGCCGTTGTCCATGCGGCCGGTCCACGACACCTGCGTCCATGGCGCCTTCTGCGACTCGTCCGAGTCCGCCCAGTTCGCGGCCAGCCCAGGGTCCGAGTCAGGGTCCTCCAGCTCGAGGCTGGAGCCGCCGCCGTCCGACCACTGGCCCCATGCGCCGCCGTCCGCGTACCGGACCTCGCCCACGACGATGTGGATGGTGTCCGTTGTCACCACGCCTTGGCTGTTCGTGGACCGAACCTCGTCGGGCATCGACAGACGGACGACGTCGCCGCCGTTGCCGAGGGTGCCTTGATAGCCTCCGACCACGCGCGCCGACGGCACGTCCGGATGGTTGGAACCAAGCCGGGCCGGGTCCTTGGCCAGCACCACGAACTCGCCCGGCCCGAGCCGGGTTCCCGCCGGGAAATCAAACGAGACGCCGCCCCGCACCCGCCAACCCGTCAGGTCCAGCGTGCGAACACCCCGGTTGAGGAACTCCACGAACTCGTCGGCATCCCCCCCGGGCGGGTTGTAGAAGATCTCGTTGATCACCACCTCCTCCATGCGCCGGGGCGAGTTGGCCACCCCCGGCGTGGGCTGCGCGAGGCGGCGCCATGAGTCCGCGCCGTCCGGGGACCGCCCAAGGGACACGCCGTTCTCCTGCCCGCCGAACCGCAGTGCGTCGAGCACGCGTCGCCCGTCCGGCGCGATCAGATAGACGGTCTCCCCCGCCGACGCGATCCGGAACCCGAGCTGCGTCTCGTCCCAGGCCCGCTCCCCGCCGCCCGCGAGCACGGTCCCGTCGGGAATGCGGAAGCGGTTGGTGGACACGTCGTCGGTGAGGATGCAGCCGGAGAGGTCCACGGACACCGCCGAGCGGTTGTAGAGCTCCAAGAAGTCGAGCTGCGGCTGGTCCGTGTGGGCGAGCACCTCGTTCAGGACGACGGCGTCAAGGGGTGATTCCTCCAGCGGCTCGGGCCGGCCGGGCGACCCGCCCCGGACACGGCTCGCCGCCCATGCCCGAGGGTCTTCCTGGCCGAAGCTTGGCGCGTTCAACACAAGGGAATGCCCCGTCCCGCTCGCCGCCACGGGCCATGGCGCGTCCGGGGAGTACTCCAGCCTCAGCTTCACCGCGCCGATCGAGTCGCGCAGCCAGAGCAAGTCGCCCGCGTTGTTAAGGTTGCCCGTCCATGGTCCCAGCGCCGTGGCGAGCCCCGCCGCCGGCGCCAGCGCCTCGGGTTGGGACGTCACGACGACGCGCTCGCCCGCCTGCAACCGGAACCCGTCCGGAAACCGGTAGCGCACGCCGCCGTCCAACGCCCAGCCCGTCATGTCCACCACGATGTCGCCATGGTTCGCCAGCTCGACGAACTCGATCCCGTCGCCCGCGCCCGGCGTGTTGCCCGGAGCGTACTGGACCTCGCTAAAGACGATGCCGGTCCGTCGCGAGGATGGCGTGGCGCCCTCGCGGCGATGCGTCCATGCGACCTCGTTGGTCTGGGTGGTGTTGCCCAGCGCGGAGAACAGCGCGCGGGTTCCCGCCCATGCATTCTGGCTGGTCGCCACCAAGCCCAGTTGCGCGTCCGGGCCTGGATCCAGAAACACCGATGCCATCCGCGTCCAATCCGTGCCGTCGGGGCTAGCAAACGTCGTCACCAACGTGCCCTCCCGCCGCATGCGCAGCCATGTCGTGGGGGGCGCGGAGGGAAACCCGCCCGGGCAAGAGGCCCGGCTGGGCGTGCCGCCGGCCGTCGGCCGCGTCTCGGCGAAGCAGCCGGCCATGGGGCTCGACGCATACACCGCCGCGAACGCCGCCGTGGCGTGGGTGGACGCCCGCAGCATCAGGCCCGCGCGGACGAACGGGTTCGACACCCGCAAATCCTCCACGCGCACCTGCACGTCGAAGTCGTTCGTGCACACGACGCCCGCAAACACGGCTTGGTCCGCCGCCGCCGCGACGATCCCGCGTCCTTGGCTCCGCAGTTCCCATGCATCAGGCGCCCGCCGAACCACCGCGTCGCCGGGCCCGCCGCCCAACGCGGGCACCAAGTCAAGGGGCAGGGCAAGCTGGCCGGCCGCGGGGACACAGGACAGCACCCATGCAAGCACCCCTCCCAGCAGGGCGCGATCCAGGGGGAAACGTGGCGATTCCATGACGGTGAGGCGTCATTGGAAGCATTTTCGGGGCCGGATGCCAACGTTGCCATCGGCCCGGGCGCACGGCGCGTGACCCCGGGGCTCCCGGGGATTGCCGCGCCCCGACTCGATCGTGGCCCTGCAACGACGCGCTCGCCTTCCCTACCGGCCGTCCGCTATGGCAAGGCCCATGCCATCCACGGCGAAACGCCTGTCCGTCTTCACCGAGTCCGTCATCCGCGGCATGACCCGGCTGTCCAACCAGCACGGCGCCATCAACCTGTCGCAGGGCTTCCCGGACTTCGACCCGCCCGGGGAATTGCTGGCCGCGCTTGAGAAGGCCGCGCGCTCGGACTGCCACCAGTACGCCGTCACATGGGGCGCGCCGCGTTTCAGGAAGGCCTTGGCGCGCAAGATCGAGGCGTTCCATGGGCTCTCATTGGACCCCGACGCCCACCTCGTCGTCACCTGCGGCAGCACCGAGGCGATGATGGTCGCCATGATGACGGCGTGTGACCCCGGGGACCGCGTGGTCGTGTTCTCGCCCTTCTACGAGAACTACGCGGCGGACGCGATCCTGTCGGGCGCGGAACCCATCTACGTGCCGCTGCATCCGCCGGGTTTTGGCTTTGATCCCGACGACCTCCGGCGGGCGTTCAAGCAAAGGCCGAAGGCGATCGTGGTGTGCAACCCGTCCAACCCCACGGGCAAGGTGTTCACGCGCGAGGAACTGGCCTTCATCCTGCAACTCGCGGAGGAGCACGACGCGTTTGTCATCACGGACGAACCCTACGAGCACATCGTCTATGATCCGGGGCATCACGTGAGCCTTGCCGCGATGCCGGGCGCCTTCGACCGGACGATCACGTGCAACTCGTTGTCGAAGACCTACTCGATCACCGGCTGGCGCCTCGGCTACGTGCAGGCGGCGCCCGGGGTGATCGCGCAGGCACGCAAGGTGCATGACTTCCTCACGGTGGGGGCGGCGGCGCCATTGCAGGAGGCGGCGGTCGCCGGGCTGGAGTTGCCCCGTTCGTACTACGAGGAGCTGGGACGCCTGTATGCGGTGAAGCGAGACCTGTTCCTTGGGATCCTGCGCCGCACGGGCCTGCCGTTCACGGAGCCGCAGGGGGCCTACTACGTGATGGTGGACGTGTCGGCCCTTGGCTTTCGCACCGACACCGCCGCGGCAGAGTGGCTCGTGCGGGAGGTGGGCGTCGCGGGCGTGCCGGGCTCCAGCTTCTTCCGCGAGCCCGAGCCTCGGTACATCCGGTTCCACTTCGCCAAGCGCGAGGAAACCCTCCTTGCGGCCGGCGAACGCCTCGCGCGCCTCGCGCGGCTCGGGGCGTGAGACGGCAGGCTCGGGGGCCGCTCTCGCCGCCTTGCGGGTCAGGGCCGACGGGAGATTGCCATGGTGCCGCCACGCCCGCCGTGGAATGCTCAAGGGATGAAGTGGTTTCGGCGGCCCAAGAGGCCCACGGTCATCGATGTGTCGGACGAGCCGGGCGGCGGGATCGACCTGAGCTGGGCGCGGTACCTCCCCTTGGTGGTGGGCGGGTGGCTCTTGCTGACGGCGGCATGGTCGAGCTTCTACACGGTGCCGGCCGACTCGGAGGCGGTGGTGACGCGCTTCGGGAAGTTCAGCCATGTGGTGACCCCGGGGCTGCGCTTCAAGCTGCCCTGGGGGATCGACGCGGTGACGCGGGTGCCCGTGAAGCGGCAATTGAAGGTCGAGTTCGGGTTTGGCACGCCCGGCTCGGGCAACGTGTTGCAATCCTCGGACGCCAGCGAGCAGATGCAGGAGAAGCGCATGGTTACGGGCGACCTGAACGTGGCGCTGGTGGAGTGGGTGGTTCAGTACCGCGTGAACGACCCACGGGCATTCGTGTTCAAGGTGCGGGACCCGGAGGTCACGCTGCGGGACCTGTCCGAGTCCGTGATGCGGCAGGTGGTCGGGGACCGCACGGTGGACGAGGTGATCACGATCGGGCGGCAGGAAATCGAGTTCGAGGCGCTCAAGGAGATGCAACGGCTCGCGAACCTGTTCGAGACGGGCATCACGGTGGACCAGGTGCAGTTGAAGGACGTGAACCCGCCCGCCGAGGTCCAGGCGTCCTTCAACGAGGTCAACCAGGCCCAGCAGGAACGGGAGCGGGCCATCAACATGGCCAAGGGCCAGTTCAACAAGATCATCCCGCAGGCGCGCGGCGCCGCCGACCAAAAGCTCAGCGAGGCCGAGGGCTACGCGACCCGGCGGGTCAAGGAGGCCGAGGGCGACGCGGCGCGGTTCAACGCCCTGCTTGCGGAATACGTGAAGGCGCCGGACGTCACGCGCAGGCGGCTCTACCTTGAGACGATGCAGGAGGTCCTCCCGCGCCTCGGCCGACGGTATGTCGTGGACGCGGACCTGAAGGGCGTGCTGCCGTTGCTTGCCATGGAGCCCGGGGCCGTCGTGCCGCGCACGACCCCGCAACCGGTGCAAGGCCAAGCATCCCCGACCACGCCGCCCCCGCTTCGCCCATCCAACGGCCCAAAGAGCCCCCGCCCATGAACCGATCCCTTCGCAACCTCGTCGTCGCCGCCCTCGTCGCGTGGGTCGCATGGCTTGCCAACCCGTTCTATGTCGTCACGGAGACCGAGCAGGTGATCGTCACCCAGTTCGGCAAGCCCATTGGCGCCGCCGTCACGAACGCCGGGCTGCACCTGCGCATCCCCGTCATCCATGAGGTCCACCGCATCGAGAGGCGGGCTCTCGAATGGGACGGCGAGCCGCGCGAGATGCCCACCAAGGACAAGACGTACCTCGTGGTGGACGCGTTCGCGCGGTGGCGCATCAGCGATCCCGACGCCTTCTTCCTCCGGCTTCGGGACGAGCGAAGCGCCCGGTCGCGCCTCGACGACATCATCGGGGGCGAGATCCGGAGCGTGGTGGCGGCGCACGACCTGATCGAGATTGTCCGGAGCAACCGGGAGCGGCAGCCGACGCGCGAGGAGGCCAAGGCCGATGGCATCGCATTGCAGGTGCACTGGCCGCCGATCCAGTCGGGGCGCGCGGCGTTGGACCGGCTCGTGCAGGAGGCCTCCGCTCCCAAGCTGGCGTCGTTTGGCATCGAGTTGCTCAACGTCCAGTTCACCCGGATCAACTACAACCGCGCCGTCGAGCAATCGATCTACCAACGCATGATCAGCGAGCGCCAGCAGATCGCCGAGCGCTTCCGCTCGGAGGGGCAGGGCGAGGCCGCGCGCATCCTCGGCAACCGCGAGAAGGAACTGCAACTCATCGAGTCCGAGGCCTACCGCAAGGTCCAGGTCGTGCGGGGCGAGGCGGACGCGCGGGCATCCGAGATCTACGCGCGGGCGTACAACCAGACGCCGACGGCGGCGGAGTTCTACGGGTTCATGAAGACGCTGGAGACATGGCAGGAGGCGGCGGATGCCAACACGACCCTGCTCCTCGGGACGGACAGCGACGTGTTCGGCCTGCTCAAGGGGCTCCGGCCGCAGGCGCCCGCCCGGTAGGAAGGACGGCGCGAGACACGGCCCCGCGCCCGGGGAATTAGGGTTGGCAGCACGGCGGGGAAAACGTTCACTCCGTCGCAACTTTGAAGGGCGCCCGGGGATGAAGCCCGGTCCTTCGTCGTCTCCATGTCGCATTCACCCCTCAGGATGGTCTTGTCTAGGGCCGGGCTTGCCAGCCCGGAACAATGGGACGCATGGAACCGCGCATGGCGAGCTTCCGCGGATTCCGGCGGGACGGAGACACGGATGGCGTTCATGGCGCGGGAGGCGGGGGCAAGCGAGGACGTGTTCCTGCAAAGGCTGGCGGCGGCGCTCGGGTGGTCCCATGTGGAGCTCAAGGAGGTCAACGTTGCCCCGGAATTGTTCAGGCGCATCTCCACCAAGACCGCGTTCCAGCACACGGTCCTGCCCATCTCGGAGGAGAACGGCGTGCTCCGCGTGGCCGTCAGCGACCCGTTCGACCCCTCCATGCTCGGTTCCGTGCAGTTCGACGCGGCCGGGCCGGTCGAGTTCGCGCTGGCACCCAAGGCGGAGATCGAGAAGGCCCTCAAGAAGTACTACGGCGTCGGCGCGGAGACCCTCGACGAGATGGCCGAGGACGAGCCGGTGGAGCTGGAGTTGGGCGACAACCGGGAAATCACCGGCGACGACCAGGAGGCCTCCGTCATCAAGTTCGTCAACCAGGTCATCTGGGAGGCCTTCAAGGACCGCGCCACGGACATCCATTTCGAGCCCTCGGAGGACGACCTTCGCATCCGGTACCGCATCGACGGCATCCTGCACCAGACGCCGTTGCCCCCGCAGATCAAGCGGTACCAAGCCGCCCTTGTCTCCCGCATCAAGGTGATGAGCGGCATGAACATCGCCGAGAAACGCCTGCCCCAGGACGGACGCATCAACGTCCGCATCAAGAACGAGGAGATCGACATCCGCGTCTCCACCGTCCCCACCGTCTGGGGCGAGTCCGTCTCCCTTCGCCTCCTCACCCGCGGCAAGATCTTCTTCGGACTCGAGAAGCTCGGCTTCGACGCCAGCACCGAGTCCGTCATCCGCGAGATCATCGTCAAGCCGCACGGCATCTTCCTCGTCACGGGGCCGACCGGCTCCGGCAAGTCCACGTCGCTGTACGCGTTCCTGTCGGCCATCAACTCGGTGACCAAGCGCATCATCACCATCGAGGACCCCGTCGAGTACGAGCTGCGCGGCATCAACCAG
>CAIYFP010000624.1 GCA_903925515.1 uncultured Verrucomicrobiota bacterium | reverse complement strand
CTTCCAGGTGCCTCAGCCAGACTTGGGGGGAGGACGGCGCCCTCGATGCGAGTAGGGGGAAGGTCATGCCGGTAGAGATTCGTTGAGCCCGGATTCAAGCCGGCGGAGCCAGATTTGTCGGAGGGGTTCCCACCGCGATGCATCCGCGGCTCGCAGCGCGGCGAGGTATTCCACCGTTTCGTCGGGGCTGGTTGGGACCAGCGCGACGTTGGGAAGTTCGAGGCGGGTGACCAATTCGCGCAGCCAGAGACGGGTTACCCGCCCGTTGAAATCGGGGAACGGATGAATGGACAGCAGGCGGCCTTCGGCAAACGCGAGGTGCTCCGTGAGTAGATCGGCGTCCTGACCGGCGGTCACGCTGGACAAACGGGAATTGATGTCGGCGGCGTAGTCCCGCATCAGGGAAGCCACGCGAAAGGGAGGCGGCGGGGTATGTTCGCCGACATGGACTTCTACGGTCCTCCAGCGGCCCGCCCAATCGGGCACGAGCTCACCGCAGAGACGTTGGTGAAAGGCGCA
Organism: uncultured Verrucomicrobiota bacterium; assembly: GCA_903925515.1. GTDB lineage: Bacteria > Verrucomicrobiota > Verrucomicrobiia > Limisphaerales > UBA9464 > UBA6176. The sequence continues at coordinate 1,004 of CAIYFP010000624.1, read as the reverse complement.
AACCAACTGTGGTGTGAGGGGATGGGCTGAAAACGCGCCTTCGACAATGGCCCGTTCGACGGCCAGCACGCGCTCCGCCAAGAGCGGCGCGAGCTGGGCGTAGCTTAGGACGCCGTGCGCGGTTTCGATGAAGCGGGTGGCCCCATGCGGCGGTGTAGTTCCTCCAGCCATGCAAGATCAACCGGTTCGCCCTCGAAGGCCATGGAGGCCGCCACGTTGCGGGGAATGCGCTGCCAACGGCGGCGCTGACGCTCGGCCAAGGGCAAAGCGCGCCATCGTTGAAGGCATTCGGCAACTGTCATGCCGTGGACCCTAGCCAGCAGCGGCTCCGGCGGGAAGGCTGAGCTGGGGAGGGCGACGCATGGTCAGGCGCGGGTCGGGTCAGGCAGCACAACGTAGGCTCGGATGACATCCAGGGGCGGCACCGAATAGACGACCCGGAACGGGAGGACGTTGGTCACGTCAACAGGGTCCGGCCCAAACATTTGGTTCTGCTGCCTCCCACTTTCGCCACCGAACCAAAGCTTCGGATGAGGCGCCATGGCGTCCTACCAAGACACGCGCCCTGACCGGGTGCCGCCCCATCGCAGGCTTGGGGCCGTCTTGTGGGTCGGTGGGTGGATGGCGATGGCAGGCCCTCTCTGGAGTCCTCCGACAATGTCGGAGGGATGTTTTCCTTATGGCTCCGCGTCTCTGCGTCTCGGCGGGAGGTTCATCTTCAGTCGTTTCATGCGGCCCGTGATGCCATGGGAACGTGTCGGGGAGAACTTCCAGGTGCCTCAGCCAGACCGGGGGGGAGGACGGCGCCCTCGATGCGAATAGGGGGAAAATCATGCCGGTAGAGATTCGTTGAGCCCGGACTCCACCTAAAAACGGCAGTGGCTGTGGGGATCCGTCAGATCCTCGGTGGAGCCAAAGGCTTGGCCCATGCTGTAGGCCGCGTGCCCTCACGCGGCGGCAAGGATGCCGCACCTCCGAGCGTCTCTGGCAGCGGCGTCCTGCCG
>CAIYFP010000623.1 GCA_903925515.1 uncultured Verrucomicrobiota bacterium | reverse complement strand
GGGTGAGGTCGCGGATGGATCCCATAGGGCCTCTTTGCCTTGATGCGACGGCCATTTCCTTGTCTTGAAGCCCTCTTCCAGTGCCGTTGTTAGGTTCAACCGCCGTCTTAAGGATCCATGGCTGGTGTTTTGCCGCGAAAAGGAGCGCGGCCGTTTGGATTGCTCCGGGAATGGCCCTGGGGCTTCGTGGTTCGTCCGTCACAGACCGCTGTGCGTATGCTCCGTCCCCACGCCTCGCCCCGGGGCATTCTTGGAGCAACCCAACACCAGCGACTTATGAGACACGACACTAGAACGTCGTTGTCCGGGCCCACAGCCATGTCGCGTCGAGCGTGTCCAGCCGCGCGTCTGTTCTCGCACGCCGCCCATAGGTCACAATCATGGGCGACACCCATTTCTTGATCTCGGAGTGGCCGTCCGCGAACGACAAGCCGCCCGCGTTGTTGTGGTAGGAGGCAGGGTAGTCCACGAACGATGTCCGCGACTCATGCACGAACCACCCGTCGTTTATGGAAGCGGGGTTCTCGTCGATCGTCACCCATGTCATCGCCGGGCCCAAGACGAAGTCCCCTTGCTTCCGATACGAGCGACCGCTCGTGCGCTCTTGGCCCGGGAGCGGGTTCATGAAACAACTCATGGCAAGGCTCCGGACCTTTGGCAGCCCGCCGCCCGTGCCAAACGGACCCCGGGTTGTCGCCCGGTCCGCCGGGCACTTGTACACGGCCAACGAGCCCACGTATCGGAAGAGCAGCGAGTCGCGGATCAGGATCGTGTTCGTCCAGCTCGGCCCCTCGTGCATGGTCCCCATGCACCACTGATTCATCGGGTAGATCTTCGCGGGGCTATGGGTCGGCACCAACCCCCCTAGCCCGGCAGATAGGCAGATTTCCTCCCGATGGTCCCCCGAGTACATGGACCAACCCAGCATCAATTGCTTTCCGTTGTTCATGCACGCGATGCCCTGCGCCTTGCCTTTGGCCTTGCCCAATGCCGGCAGCAGCATGCCGGCGAGGATCGCGATGATCGCGATGACCACCAGCAGCTCAATCAACGTGAACCCATCGCCTCCGGCCATGCCCCGCCGTGGTTGAATACGCATCCATGCCTTGTCTCAAGGGCACTCGCCGGCCTCAAGTCGCATCAACGTTAAGATTCATCGACACAAACCTCGCGCCCCCAAAGCACCCACAACGCTGGCTACGGGCTGGGCTTCACGGCATCGGCGTGCACCAAGTCGAAGACCCGCATCTCCGACCGTCCGTCGTCGGGAACAAACCATGCCCTCAGGCCATCGGGGATCGATTCCATCCAAAATGCGTTGTGTGTCAGGACCCGGCCAGCAGGGCTGCGCCGCTCGACGGGGACTTGATGCACCACCCTCGGCCCCTCGGCTTCCACCAACTCGATGCCGCCCAACGAGAATCCGCCACCCGTCCCGGAGCCCGCCCCATAGTTCCGAACTCCGGCACACACCATGAAGCCATCCCCCACCCACTTGCAGTCCTGGTAGTCGATGTAGAACGACGGGTTTCGCCGACGACGGTTCTCGGGCGGGGTCCCCATGTCGGCCGCCCCTCCCGCGCTTGGAATCGTCCAATGATAGTAGTCCCTCGAACCCCAACTCACCCCATGGAGCACCCGACCCACCGGGTCATAGGCCACGGCTCCGATGTGGTCCTCCATCGTCAGCACCTCCTCGGCTCGCAACGTCGCCAAGGGTACCCGGTACACCCTTGACCGCCCGCCGGGCCGGTACTCCGCGACCGGCACCCACAAGGATTCACCGTCGCTGTCCATGCCCCCTGGATGATAGATGCTGCCCCCCCCAAGCCTCACGTCGGCCTTGAGCGTTCCCTGGTCGTCGAACTGGAGCAGATGCCCAACCCCGCTGCCGGCATCCCGGTCGAAGCCGGCGCGCGGGGGGTTCCACGGCCGCGGCCGACGATGAACCTCCACCGTCGAGACAAAAAAATGCCCCCCCGCCCTCGCCAGGCCCTGGGGGTGATACGCATCAAACTGAAGCCTGACCGAAGGACGTTCCACCCAACGCGTCGCCGGGGTCAGCATGCGAACCTTTCCTGAAATCCCCGTCTTGGAGCCCAAGGTTGGGGACTCGGCAACCATGCGGCCCATGGCCAAACCCATGATGACCGCCCCGCGCCAAGCCAACACCCGAAACCATTTCATGTCTTGCACGTCCCCATCCGACGTTCCGGAAGGGCCGCCCCACAAGCCTGCAACTGAGACGCGGTGCCTGGGGATGGGATCCCCCTCGACACAGGGTGAAGGCAAAGGCACGGCCCCGTCTGTCGGCGGCACGCCCCCACTCGGCGGCATCCTGCCACAGGTCGTGACCACTTCGGAGCCGAGGCGGCACTGACACGCCGAAGAACCGGCCCTAAGCCGGAACGATTCAGTTGGGTCGGTCGTGCTTGCTCGATCTGCTTGCGCAAATCCTTCGTCGTTCGCTCGTTACGGGCCTCGTACCGGCCCGCGCCTCGCTCACTCCTCGGCTTGCACAAGCATCTGCTTCGCAATCACTTCCCTCCCAACTGAATCGTTCCGGCTAAGAAGCGCGCCCTCGGCGCATCCATTCCTGGGGGCCGGCGAGTTCGGGCCCTCGTGTATTCGCGCATGGGCGTGACGCTCCCGTCCGTGCCGATTGCACCCCACCCAAGGCAAGGGGGCGCGGACGCGCAGGTTCTTGCTCGTCCGCGCCCTTGCCTCAGGAAAAGGCGGTGCGGGTTCGCACCGAACTTCGTCATCGGCGGATGCGCAGGAACAACGAGTCAGCGTTGGCGGCGACCTCGTGGGGTCCCGAACCAGTGAGGACCTGCGTCCAAGGGCCCTCGGGACGGGTGGCCTGCTCGAGGATGGCAACGCCATCCCAGGTGACCCGGATTCCCGCCCCGGTGCGGGTGACCCCGAGGACTTGGGACGGGGGGTTTGCCACCTGGGGCAAGGCAAACGCCTTGGACGTGATCCTGCCCACGCCCCCGTCACCCCCGCCGGTCTCCCGCGCAGCCGTGTCCGCCGCGAAGTTGCCATCGATGCTCACGCTGCGGTTGTTCATCGCCGCGTGCGTCGCGGCGCCGCTGTTCACCGACTGGACCGACCCCGACAACCAAGACTCAAACCCGGATCCGCCGTCGATCTCGGCGGTCCAGTTTTCGAGCGTGCCCAGCTCAAAGTCGCTGTTGGGGAACGGGAGGCGCGCCGCGACGCCGTCCCACACAAACAAGTCGTCGATGCAAAGCCAACCCCAGCTCGCCTTGAACGTCCCGAAACGATCCTCGGCCCGAAGCACGGCCTGCGCGCCCCGATGCTCGGGACGGATATAGAAACGGTATTCGGGGAAGTGCCAAAGGTCCCTGCCGCTGTTGGATTGGTTGAGCGCCATCGACTGGTTCCGTTGCCGGTACCGGAAGTCCCCCTCGTCTCCAAATTCGCCGTTGCCATTCGTGTCCACGATCAGCTGGACACGCCCATAGGCGACCTCCGACCCGTCGTCGGCGTACCGGATGCGGTCGGTGCCCTGCGCTGATGCAAACTGAACGAAGGGCGACGTGGCCGGGTTGGGGATGGCGGTGATCGTAAAGACGTCCGAGCGAAGCTCCACGCCCGCCGTGGATCGGTCTCCGCCGCCGGTGCCCACGAAGGTGCGTCCAGACATGTGGTCGCGCCGCGCGCTCGCGTCATAGAACCAAACGTCCGCCGTGGCCCCTGCCTTCTTCGTCACGGTCCAGTTCGGGATCGCGCCCGAGGGGTGCTGCGCCCACGTCAGCTCGCTCCCAATCTCCGCAAACCATGACACGGCGTCGGGCTGGCTCTCGGGCGTCGGGATGCCCGCGTCGAAGCCCCCGTTCTTGATCACGTTCTCCTCCCAATCCCAGTTCATGCGGAAGGCATCGACGGCGACATGGAACACGGCCGAATCATCAAATGCCACGACCTGCGCACGCCGGCCCTCAAGCCCGGACGTGTTGAAGATGACCGTCCCGAAATCATTCGCGGGCGCGCTCCCCAGGCCCGGCCAAAACCGCGCCAAGGGAATGTCCGTGCCCTCGTCATATCGGCCGTTGGGGTTCTCCGTCGCCGTGCCCACGTCGAGATAGACGCCGCTTGCGTTGTCGCTCCCGTTCGCACCCGCGTTGCTCACGAACTCCGAGCCGCCGCCCGAGACGTTCCCCACGACAAAGCTGGTCATGCCGGGCAAAACGAACGTCTCCGACTCAATCACGGCCGTCTCGGCCGTGTCTGCGGTCGTCGGGTCGATGCGCGTCGTGAAGAACCGCTTGCCATAGGTCACGAGCTCGCTCGTCGCGTCCGTGAAGACCAGCTTCGATGACGGTGACACCGACGTCTCCACCACGGTCCATCCCTCCAGCGCCGTCTCGGACTCGAAGGACCCATTCCGCAACACGTTGGGCACCACCACGCCGTCCGCACCATTTACCGTGATCGAGTTGATCGCCATGTAGTAGGTCGGGCTCTTGTCCACGACCCGGATGCGCATGGGCTTCCCGACAAACTCCGAGAGCTGGAAAAAACTCAGCCGAACCCAGCCTTGATACCGGACCGTGTCGCTGTTGCCGCCGCCCAACCACGTGGCGGGCTCTTGCGACAACCAACGGTCAATCGTGCCGTCAGCCCCGATGTCCAGCCCGATGTCGAACTCGCCGGGCTTCAACCGGGGCACCCCGAAGCTGCCTGTGGCGTCGCCAATCCCATTTGAGCAGATGTCAATCGTGATGAACGCAGGAGCGTTCCCGTTGTTGTTCGTGGCCGAGAAACCCTGCGTTGCCACAAGGCCAAGGCTCACCCACGCCCACGCAAGGCGGGCCGGAATCGTTTGTTTCATGCCTCCTCATGGTCGCCTGCGCCCTCGCCAAACTCGCGAAGGCTGGCTTACAAAAAGGCCAAATCTCCAGGCTCGCCCAGCGACTCCACCTTCGGCCGTGTCCTCGCCGCCTGCGAGGTGCGCGAGCTCGCGGCCATCCTCGGCCCGTGGCTGCGGGAGCAGGAGCCCGCGGCCGTCGCACGGCGGGCGGTGGATGGCAAGACCCTGCGCGAGACCGGGCGGCGCGACGGCAAGCCGTTGCAGCTCTTCTCGGCGGTGACGCACCACCTGCGCATGACGCTCCAGCAGATCCCCATCGACGAGAGGAAAGAGATCCTCAGCTTCACGCCGCTGCCGCGCCGTGAAGCCGCCGCCCCGGACGCTGATGACGGCCGACGCGATGCCCTGCC
>CAIYFP010000622.1 GCA_903925515.1 uncultured Verrucomicrobiota bacterium | reverse complement strand
CATCATCATCGCCGCCACCAACCGCGCCGACGTCCTCGACCCCGCTCTGTTGCGTCCGGGCCGGTTCGACCGCCAGGTGACCGTCAGCCTTCCCGATGTCCGTGGGCGCGAGGGCATCCTCAAGGTCCATGCCAAGAACGTGAAGCTCGACGGCGCCGTGGACCTCTCGATCATCGCCCGGGGCACCCCCGGCTTCTCCGGCGCGGAACTCGCCAACCTCCTCAACGAGGGCGCCCTCCTCGCCGCCCGCACCGGCAAGAAGGCCGTCGGCATGGCCGAGCTCGAGGAAGCCCGCGACAAGGTCCGCTGGGGACGCGAGCGACGCAGCCTCGCCATGACGGAGAAGGAAAAGCGCGCTACCGCATGGCACGAGGCCGGCCATGCCCTCGTCAACGTCCTCCTCGAGCACACCCACCCCCTCCACAAGGTCACCATCATCCCCCGCGGCCAATCCCTCGGGTCCACGATGTACCTCCCCAAGAACGACCTCCTCAACCGCACCCGGAAGGAACTCCTCGACCTCGTCGCCATGACCATGGCCGGGCGCATCGCCGAGGAACTCATCACCCACGACATCTCTACCGGCGCCGGCGGCGACATCCAGCAAGCCACCTCCATGGCCCGCGCCATGGTCATGCACTACGGCATGTCCGATCGCCTCGGCATGATCCAGTACGGCGACTCCCAGGAATACGTGTTCCTCGGACGCGACATGATGCGCTCCAAGGATTATTCGGAATCCACCGCCCAAGCCATCGACGCCGAGGTGAAGCGCATCATCGACGAGGGCTACGCCCGCGCCACGTCCCTCATCACCGATCACCGCGACAAGCTCGAAGCCATCGCCAATGCCCTCCTCGAGTTCGAGACCCTCGACGGTGCCCAGGTCGAGGAAATCGCCCGGACCGGCAAGCTTACGCCTCCAGCAAGCCAGCCGCCCAAGGTGGACCCGCCCAGCGGCGCCCAGGCCGCCACTCCCCTGCCCGAGGTCGTCAAGCCCGTCCCGCCCAAGCTTCCTGGCTTCGGCTCCGCCCAGCCTTCCCCGGCCTAGCCCCTCCCCCGGGACCGCGCCCGTCCTCGGGCGCCTTCTCAAGGCTGAGCGGGCCGGACCGTGAACCGGTGCGTCTGGGGCATGTTCAACTCCTCGATCCGCTTCTCCGCCGCCGCGATGGCTTCGTCGAGGCGACGCAGCTCGGCCTCCCGACGCGACTCAACCTCCGTGCCGTTGGCCCAGCCGGGGAACCGATGAAGCTGAACATCGCGCCAACGGTTGAAGTACAGGTCGTTCTTCTTGAAGACCCCTGCCAACACCTCGCGCGCCTGCCGGGTGATTGGCCCCGCGTTGTTGGAATAGTTCCATCCCTTCGCCAGCACGTCCGCGTCCACCATGGCCACGGACTGGTCGTCGATCAGCACCTCGTACGTGCCGGGCTTCAGGCCCTTCACCGTGAGCATCAGCCGGCTTAGCTCCTCCAGCACCGGCGCCCGCTTCAACGCGTCCTCAGCCCGCGCGTCGATCGGCATCGGCAGCGAGCCATCCCGACGATCGAACTTCAACGTGGCGCCCTCGACCGTCACCCCCGTGACCTGGCAGCTCTCGGCCTTCACCGACTTGCTGGCCGCGTCGATCTCCGCGCTGGACACCGGTGCGGTCGCCCCGAGCCCCCTGAGGACGGCCCATGCCATCAGCAACTGCCCCGACGGCCCCGGGTGCACGGCGTCGCCGCCGCCGATGAACGCCTTCGGATCCGACGCACGCGCGTCGAGCATGAGCTTCATGAAGGGCGCGAACTGGTCCACGTAGCCGCTGCCCGTGGCCCGGGCCACCTCGCCGAGCCCGTCCGAGAACCGGCGCAACGACTGGTTGCGGTCGTCATGGTCCGGGTCCGGCCGACGTTCCTCGATCGGCTGCGGCGTGAGGAAGGTGACGCGTGCGCCGTTCTTGCCGAGCACCGACGCGATCTCCGCCTGGCTGTTCGTGTAGGCGCGGAAGATGTCGGGCCTGAACTTCTGGTAGGAATGATCGTTCATCCCGAACTTCACCGTGACGAACGTGGGCTTGAGCGGGAGCACGTCGCGCCCGAGGCCCTTGGCCACGGAATCCTTCACCCGGTTGGCGAGGTCCTCGCCTTCAGCCCGGAACAACTGGCCCTCGTCGGGATGCGCGCGTTGACGCAGCCATGAGGTGTCGCCGCCCCAGCCGACGTTGCGGAAGCGGAGCCACCAGCCGGGGTGCCGGGTGATGGCATAGGCCTCGACGTAGGTCGTGTAGAGCCGTTGCTCGGTGATGCTGTCGCCGAGGAACACGACGCGGTCGTTGTTGCGGATCTGGAACTCGGCCCGTGCCGGCCCGAATGCAAGCGCGGCCATCGCCGCGCACGTGACTGCGGTGAAACGCTTCATGGGATGCACCCATGGAAGCCCTATCCGCAGGCCGCGCGCAAGGACCCTGATCCCCGCTGCAGCAGTTCTTGAGTGCCCGGTTCCCGCCTCACGCCGCCCGCCGGGGGGGTTAACCCAAGCTCCGCAGCTGGAAAAATCTTGGGGCCGGATCGCCGATCGGAAGCTTCGGATTTCCAAATCAATCCTTGGTCGGGGGGGCCGGTTTCCGGCTCGGGCCGGATGTAGTGGAGAACACCCCCCTTGCCGGTTTGGCCCCCGGCGAAAAACATGAGGCGTGTTCCTGCGCAAAAACCGCCGACGCATCGATGGCGAGCTCTACGAGTACTGGACCCTCTGCGAGTCCGGCCGCACCGAGCGCGGCCCGCGGCAGCGCGTCGTCGCCACCCTCGGCAAGCTCGACGAGGACGACCTCCACGCCGGGTGGGATGACATCGAGGCCCTCCTCGACGGCCGCAGGCCTTCGCCCCGCCAGCCCGACCTCTTCGACGGCCAGCGCACCTCCCATGCCTCCCCCGGCACGTGGGAGCTGGCCGACCTCGGCCGCATCGAGGTCGGAAGGGTCCGGGAGTTCGGCTCCGTCTTCCTCGCCTTGGCCCTCTGGCGGAGGCTCGGCCTGAACCAGATCCTCAACTCCCTCATCGAGCCCGGCCGCGAGGAGGTGCCATGGGCCGACGTCGCCGCCGTGCTCACCGCGGGCAAGTTCTGCGGGCAGGCCTCCGAGCTGGGCATCGCCGAGTCATGGTACGCCCGCACCGCGCTGGAGGACATCTGCGGCATACCCGTTGGGGCCGTCAACGACGACCGGCTCTACCGTGCCCTCGACAAGGTCGGCGCCCACAAGGACCGCCTGTGCGAGCACCTCATGGAGCGGTACCGGACGTGGTTCGGGGTGAACTTCGAGTTCCTGCT
>CAIYFP010000621.1 GCA_903925515.1 uncultured Verrucomicrobiota bacterium | reverse complement strand
CGGGCAGGCCTACGAATACCTGATCAAGCAATTCGCCGACGCCACCAACAAGAAGGCCGGCGAGTTCTACACCCCGCGCTCGGTCGTGCGGCTCATGGTCAACATCCTCGATCCCCGCGAGGGCGAATCCATCTATGACCCCACCTGCGGCACCGGCGGCATGCTGCTGGAGGCCGTTCATCATGTGACGGAGACCCGCGGCGATGTCCGCACGCTCTGGGGCAAGCTGTTCGGACAGGAGAAAAACCTCACCACCTCGGCCATCGCCCGGATCAACCTCTTCCTGCACGGGGCCACCGACTTCAAGATCGTCCGCGGCGACACCCTGCGGAACCCGGCCTTCTACTCCGGCGACAACCTTGCCACGTTCGACTGCGTCATCGCCAACCCACCCTTCTCGCTGGAAAAATGGGGCGACGAAGTCTGGGCCAGCGATCCCTACGGACGGAACTTCGCCGGCATGCCGCCCGGCAAGAGCGGCGACTACGCCTTCGTGCAGCACATGATCAAGTCCATGGCCCCCAAGACCGGGCGCATGGCCGTCGTGCTTCCCCACGGAGCCCTCTTCCGCATGGGCAAGGAAGGCGAGATTCGGCAGAAACTCCTCGGCATGGACCTGTTGGAGGCCGTCATTGGCCTGGGCCCCAACCTCTTCTACGGCACAGGCCTCGCCGCCTGCATCCTCGTCTTCCGCCACAAGAAGCCAAAGGAACGCCGGAACAAGGTGCTCATCATCGACGCCTCCAAGCAGTTCAAGACGGGCCGTGCCCAGAACGAAATGCTTCCGGAACACGTCGAACGCATCCTCCGCTGGTATCGCGACTTCCAGGATGTCGAAGGCATCGCCCGCGTCGTCACCCTCGACGAAATCGCCACCAATGATCACAACCTCAACATCCCCCGCTACGTCGAGCCCAAGGTCGAGCAGGAGGTGCTCACCGTGGACGAGGCCATGAAACGGTTGCGCGAAAGCGCGGAGGCGGCGTTTGCGGCGGAGGAGAGGTTGGTTGGAATTCTTAAGAGGGAGGGGCTGCTGCGATGAGTTCGATCCCACCATGGCTTCAGCAAATCCTCGTCGGCATGGAGGGCGAGGACTTCGATTCCAAAGATGGGAAGACCCAAAGACAAATGGTTCTCCGGGGTTTTGGGTGGGTGGCACAAGGTCCGTGCCAGGACCCATGGTTCCTGGGCAAGGTTGCCCAATCCCATTTGTCCTGCGGCATGGAGCCCATGAAGCGACGCCGGTTGAGGGCAACCGGCCTACAGCAGGATGCTCATCCGTCTTTTTGTAGGCCGCGTGCCCTCACGCGGCGGAATGGCAGGATCCACCCCGTGGAGTGGTGTTGGATTCCCGTTTTCCGCCCCTTCGCGGGAACCCACCAAGAACGTCAAGCAACCGGACCCATGCGGCTGTCATGGTTCCATTTCGAGGGTCACCGAAAGCCACTGCGCCCCCAGATGGGCCCGGAACATTCAGAAAACCATCGGGTTTCGACGCCTCCAAGCGGATGCCCAAATAAGACGCCGTCGCCGTCTCGTGTTTAATTCGGTGTTCAATTCCGTGTTCAATTCCCCATGACCCGCATCACCCAACAACAGCTTGAATCCTACCTCTGGGGAGCCGCCGTGCTCCTGCGTGGGACGATTGATGCGGGGGACTACAAGCAGTTCATCTTCCCGCTGCTGTTCTACAAGCGCCTGTGTGATGTCTTCGATGAGGAGGTCGTCACCGCCCTGCGGGACTCCGGCGGGGATCAGGACTTCGCGCTGTTCCCGGAGAACCACCGATTCCAGGTGCCGGCGGACGCCCACTGGCGGGAGATCCGCAAGGTCAGCCGGGATGTGGGCCGGGCCTTGCAACAAGCCATGCGGGGCATCGAGACCGCCAATCCCGACAAGCTCTTCGGCATCTTTGGCGATGCCCAATGGACGAACAAGGATCGCCTGTCCGATGCCATGCTTCGCGATCTCATCGAGCACTTCTCCACGCTGGAACTCACCGTCGCCAACCTGCCCGAGGACGAGCTGGGCCAAGGCTACGAGTATCTCATCAAGAAGTTCGCCGACGACTCCGGCCACACCGCCGCCGAGTTCTACACGAACCGCACCGTCGTCCATCTCATGACCGAGATGCTCGACGTGCAGCCCGGCGAGTCCGTCTATGACCCCACCTGCGGTTCCGGCGGCATGCTGCTCTCCTGCATCGCCCACCTGCGTCGCGCGGGGAAGGAATGGCGGAACGTGAAGCTCTACGGACAGGAGCGGAACCTCATGACCTCCTCCATTGCCCGGATGAACTGCTTCCTCCATGGCATCGAGGACTTCCGCATCGAGCGCGGCGACACCCTGGCCGAGCCGAAGCTCGTCGAAGGCGATCGCCTCATGCGATTCGACGTCGTGCTGGCCAATCCTCCGTATTCCATCAAGCAGTGGAACCGCGACGCCTTCGCCGCCGATCCGTGGGGGCGCAATGTCTTCGGCGTCCCGCCGCAGGGCCGCGCCGACTACGCCTTCCAGCAGCACATCCTGCAAAGCCTCAAACCCAAGACCGGCCGCTGCGCCGTCCTCTGGCCCCACGGTGTCCTCTTCCGGCAGGAGGAGGCGGAGATGCGCCGCAAGCTCATCGAAGCCGACCTGATCGAGTGCGTCCTCGGCCTCGGCCCGAACCTCTTCTACAACTCGCCCATGGAAGCGTGCGTCGTCGTCTGTCGCACGCAGAAACCCAAAGCCCGGCGAGGAAAAATCCTCTTCATCAACGCGGTGAACGAAGTCACCCGCGAACGCGCCCAGAGCT
>CAIYFP010000620.1 GCA_903925515.1 uncultured Verrucomicrobiota bacterium | reverse complement strand
TAGGCCTCTAGACGATGGGGTCGAGGCCCCCTTGGTTTACTGCCATCGACCATGCCCTGTCACGCCACAAGTGCGCGACCCTGTCCCCGCGCAAGCCGTTCCTGAGTGCCCCGTTCTGACCTCACGCTGCGCCGACGAGGGTTGAAAAGACCGGTGCTCGTGGCGTCCACCCATGAAACCGCCGGTCGGCCGCCGGTCCAGGTTTCACTGGCCCCGTCAACCAAGGCCTGACTTGGCCCTGGTCTTGGCGTGAAAAAACTCAAGCCGTCCCAAGCGCTGATTCCGAGAGGCATGCAGCCGGGAATTCCTCACGCCATGCCGCCATGACACGAAGAATGCGATCTCAGGGATGCCGAGGGTGAGGTGGATGCCCATCCCCTGCGCCCCCGTGTTGGATGGCTTGGCCTCAAGGTGCCATGCGTCGGGTCGGGCCGTGGACGCGACCACTCGAACCGTACGGTAGCGAGGCGAGAGTTCATGGCCCCACCTGCAAGGACTCGCACCCTCGATCCTTCTAGCGGGGAAAGAATGCGCGGTGGCGAAGTGGAGCGGGTGAAGGGAATCGAACCCTCGTAGCCAGCTTGGAAGGCTGGAGCTTTACCATTAAGCTACACCCGCACGCGCGTCATCAGGCTGCCGTCCCGTGCTTGCCGCGTCAAGCCATCGCCCAATAGCCTGCGGAAAGCATGTCGTCGCTCCTCCTCGCCAACGGTCGCGTCATCGACCCCTCCGCAAGCATGGACCAGGTCGCCTCCGTCCTTCTCAAGGACGGCCTCGTGGCCGCGATCGGCGACGAGTCGCTGCTCGGGGCCCACGACGGCATCGACCGAATCGATTGCACCGGGAAGGTGATCAGCCCCGGGCTCATCGACCTCCACGTCCACCTCCGCGAACCCGGCCAGACGGACAAGGAGAACATCGCCACCGGCGCCCGCGCCGCCGCGCGCGGTGGCTTTACCACCATCGTTTGCATGCCCAACACCCAGCCCTCCATCGACAACGCATCCACCGTCGCGTTGATCCAGGAAAAGGCGCGGGAGGCCGCCGTGCGCGTGGAGGTCACCGGCGCCCTGTCCAAGGGCATCGCCGGCGAGGAACTCGCCCCCATCGGCTCCCTTGCACGAGCCGGCGTCGTGGCCCTGACAGACGACGGCCACTGCATCCAGAACAACGACCTCATGCGCCGCGCGCTGGAATACGCCCGCCAGTTCGGCCTGCCCGTCATGGACCATTGCCAGGACTATGGGCTTGTCACCGACGGCGTCATGCACGAGGGCCACTGGAGCCTCGTCCTCGGTCTCCGCGGCTGGCCCAGTGCAGGCGAGGAGATGATCGTCGCCCGCAACATCCTCCTCGCCGAGCAAACCGGCACCCCGGTGCATTGCCAGCACCTTTCGGCCGCGGGATCCATCCGCCTCCTGCGCGAGGCCCGCCGACGTGGCGTCCCCATCTCCGGCGAGGCCTGCCCCCATCACTTCGTCCTCACCGACGCCGCCATTGCAGGAGGCGATGAATTCTGGAAGGACGACGGCGCCGACCTCGCCCGCCGCTGGTTCAACGGTTGCGGCCTTCCAACATGGTCTTCCTATCACACCCACTGGAAGATGAACCCACCCTTGCGCTCCGCGGCAGACCGAGAGGCCATCCTTGAAGGCCTCGTGGACGGCACCCTCGGGATCATCGCCAGCGACCACGCCCCGCACACGGAGGCCGAGAAGGAGGTCGAGTTTGACTTTGCACCCTTCGGCATCGTCGGGCTCGAGACGGAACTCGCCTTGTCGCTCATGCAGCTTCATCACCCCGGCCGATTGCCGCTGCCCGCCGTGCTGGCCAAGTTCACCTGCAACCCCGCACGGCTTCTCCGGCTCGACGGCGGACGCGGCACCCTGACCCCCGGCGCCATGGCGGACGTGACCATCATCGACCCCGACCTCGAATGGACCTGCGACCGGCATGCCACGGCCAGCAAGTCCCGGAACAACCCGTTCCACGGATGGAAGTTCAAGGGCCGTGCCACTCACGCCATCGTCGGCGGACGGATCGCATGGTCGCTCGCCGAGGACAGGGCTTGAACGGCGGCGACGCCGGAGGGTGGACCCCGCAGGCCCTCCTCGCGTCTTCGTGCAACCCGAAACACGGACTTCTGGGCGCTGATTGCGTGACACGGGAAGCAGGGCATGGCGGATCGGGCCAGCGTGCTCCGCACGGTCTCCCGGCCTGCCGGGGCATGGGTCGCCGGCAAGGATTCCTCCATGGTCCGGCGGGCCCGGGGGTTCCCGCAAGGCGTGTGAATGAGCCCTGATCCACGCGCATGCCGTTCCCGGGCGCGCGGTTCTCGCGTCACGCTGCGCCAACGAGGCTTGAAAAGACAGGTCCTCCTGGCGTCTTGACCTCTACACATGAAACCGACGGTTGGCCGCCGGGGCAGGCTTCACCCCCAAAACCCCGGTGGTAGTGAGGATCCGTCAAACCCCGAGGTGGAGCCCAAGGCTTGGCCCATGCTGTAGGCCGCGTGCCCTCACGCGGTGGCCGGGATGCCGCATTCCGAGCCTCTCTGGGGCGGAGAGGCGGCGGCATCCTGTCTCGGGTGCATGCTGGGCAAGCGGTTGGAAGCCGCTTCCACCTTCGCTTGGCCTCCATGGAAGGGGGCAGCGGCATCTTGCCGCTGGACGTGATCCAGCCAGAGCCGAGACGGCTCTGCCACCTTTCCGCCGGGTGAGGGCACCCGGCGTACAATCCTGGCCGGCCCATTCCAACCTCACCC
>CAIYFP010000619.1 GCA_903925515.1 uncultured Verrucomicrobiota bacterium | reverse complement strand
GGCTGGATCACGTCCAGCGGCACGATGCCGCTGCGACCTTCCATGAAGGACCCGTGAAAGTGGAAGCGGCTTCCAGCCGCTTGCCCAGCATGCACCCGCGACAGGATGCCGCCGCCACTCTGCCCCAGAGACGCTCGGAGTACGGCATCCCGGCCGCCGCGTGAAGGCACGCGGCCCACAGCATGGGCCAAGCCCCGGGTTCCACCTCAGGGTTTGACGGATCCTCACTAACCCTGCCGCTTTTAGGATCACCAGCCGGCGTCCTTCATGGATGGAAGGCTTGGTTTTCCAACCCGTTGCCCCAAGCCGACCTCGCCTGCCCCGCCGCGCGAGGGCGCATGAAAAGCAAGCCGGGTGATGGGTCTCCTGTGGGAGGCTGTTGGTCCCCAACCGGCACCGCTTCATGGGTGCGAGGCCTTCTTGGAAACCATGGGCCCCGGCTAGAACCGGATGGCGCCCACCGAAAACGTCGAGCAACCCACTTTTTCCACGTCACGGGCAGGGGTCGGGTGCAGGATGGCGGCATGTTGAACGGGGTGCGAGTGACGGCGCGGGAGCAAGGCAACGCGCCGCTCCTGATCGTGTTGCACGGGCTGGGCGACTCGTCCGCCGGATGGGAGTGGCTCCCGGCTGAGCTCCAGCTCCCATGGCTGGAGTACCTGCTCCTGGACGCGCCGGACGCCTACTTCGACGGAAGGAGCTGGTTTGGCATCGGCTTCCCCGCGGACGGGCGGGTCTCGGGTGCATTGCCGCCGGTGGACGCGGCGGCGATCGAAAGGTCGCGGCGCGCGGTCGAGGATGTGTTGGCGCGCGAGAAGGCCGGGGGCCGGCCTGCCCGCGAGATCGCGTTGCTGGGGTTCTCGCAAGGTTGCCTGATGACGCTGGAGACGGGACTCCGGCATCCGGAACCGTTGGCCGGGTTGGTGGGCATCAGCGGCTGGGTGCACAATCCCCCAAGGCTGGCGGCGGAGGCCCCCGCCCATGCCCGCTCCGTGCCGGTCCTCATGACGCATGGCACAGGGGACCCGTTGATCGGGATCGAGCACGTTCGGCCCCATGCACGCCTCCTGCACGACGCTGGCTTTGACCTGCTCTGGCAGGAGTTCGAGAAGGAACACACCGTGGCGGGACGCGCCGAGGTGCAGTTCATCGCGCGGTTCCTCGAGCAATGCTTCGGACGCGAGCACTCACGAAGGCGGGCCGGGGCCGGGACCGCGCCGGAATGACGCCCCACATGTCCCACGCCGATGCCGACCCGGCCGGAGCAGGCCGCATGTCCTTCGCCCATCGGGCCCCATGGCCCGGGCTCGGCGCATTGTTTGCGGGCGAATTGTTCCGGTTCCGCTTCCAGTTGAGGCCGGCCCGGGCGGGATGGCTCGGGCCCGGCGACGGCGACGCGGGCACGCTCGCGAGGCGCAGGGAAATCCTCGGGACCCCTCGCGGCATTGTTTGGACGCCGGCGGCGAACGCAACATGGAGCCGGGTGGAGGATCGGCTCGACCCGGCGCTTGTGCTTTCCGCGCAAGGCCGTCGCGAGCCCTCGGAGAGGGCGAGGGAGGTGTCGGGGCACTGGGCGCCGGACTTCGTCTTGCTCAGGCTCATGGGCGGGGAACACCGGATGGTCGGCGGGTCGGTGTGCTTCCCGTCGGGATGGGACCCGGTGGAGAAGCTGGGCGGGACGCTGGCGATGATTCATGGGCCCGTGCCGACGTTGAACGTGGAGCTTGGCGAGCGGATCGCGAGGTTCATCGCCGGGCTTGGGGACGGGGATGCCTTCGAGCGGGACAACTGGGGCGTGGCAGGGACGGGCCGTCTGGACCTCCACCCGTGCGACGAGGCGCCGCGCATCATGGACGGGGCCGGGCTGGAGGGCTTGTGGTTCCGGCTGGAGGAGCAGGCCTTCATGGGGCTTGGAGATGGGCACGTCCTCTTCCTGATTCATGTCAGGACATGGCCGCTCCATGAGGTCATGCAAGCAACCAGCGCGCGGGAGGCCTTCGCTCGAATGGTGACGTCCATGCCCCCGGAGGTCGCTCGATACAAGGGGCTCGCGGCGTTGCAGGCTCGCCCGTAACGGCGGCGAGCGGCGGCCCAAAACCGCGTGCAAGGAGGCGGGAAGCTTGCGATCCGCACGCGGGCACGTTGCGGCGGGCATCGTGCGCACACGCGACCGTGGCGGCTGGGCATGAACCCATGCATGGGCATCCCTGAGACCGCATTCCACTCTTCGGGCATCATGAAACCAGCGCATGAGGCGGCATGGATTCTTTCACCCCAGAACGACCAGAGGACCTGTCTTTTCGACCGAAAACCGGCAGTTCAAGAGGGCTTCACGGCAACGAGGCCCTGTGGGATCCATCCGAGATCTCGCGCGCGGGAGCGGTTGGAATGGGCCGGCCCGGGTTGGAGGCCGGGTGCCCTCGCCCGGCGGAAACGTGGCGGAACCGTCTCGGCTCGGGCTGGGTCACGTCCAGCGGCAGGATCCCGCTGCCACGCTGCCCTGCGGCGCACGGAGGTCCGGCATCCTGGCCACCGCGCGAGGGCACGCGGCCTACCGCATGGGCAAGGCGTTGAGCTTCGCCGGTGAGGCTTGGCGATCTCATCCCCCCATGCCGTGTTTGGGATGAACCCGCACATCGGGAGACCGGGCGGATTTCACCGGCCCCATCCACCATGCCCTGCTTTGGACCGGGTCTTCGCGCGAGGGATTTCCCGCTTCGGAAGCCAACGAGTGTCCGCACGGGATGCGGCGGGGGATGGCCTGCGTCCGGAGTCGCGGCGACGGGGGGATCACGCCAACACGGCCATGGCAGCGGCGATGGCTTGCGCCGTCCAGAGCGCCAACACGGCGCCAGACTTGCCAAGGCCAGCGCGCGACAGCCGATGGGACAGGTGGTTGGTGTCGCCCACCCAGAACGGCCGACCCCTGAGCGTGCGGTACAGCACCACTTGCGCGACGTCGAGGAAGGGAACGGCCAGCACCAGCAACGGGATCAACACGGCCGTGGGCCGCGGCGTCGGATGCCGCTCCGAATAGAAGTGAGGGAGGACGGCCAGCGTCGCGAGGAGGTAGCCCGCCAGATGGCTCCCGGCATCGCCAAGAAAGGATGTGGCCCGGGGAAAGTTGGACGGGAGAAACCCAAGGAACGAGCCCGCCACCGCGAACCCAAACGTCCCCACGAGGTATTGACCGTGACGGGCCGCGACCAGCGAGAAGGCGATCGCGGCAATCGCGGCGAGGCCGGTGCACAGGCCGTTCATGTTGTCGTTCAGGTTCATGGCGTTGGTCACCGCGAGGATCCAAAGGACGGTCGCGGCAAGGCTGAACGCGAGCGAAGGCACGAACAACGTGATGCGGACGCCGGCCAGCGCGACGCCGAGCGCCACGGCCGCCTGGAGGGCGAACTTCACCCCCGGGCGCAGCTCGTGACGGTCGTCCCATGCCCCGATGGCAAGCATCGCCACCGCGCCCAGCATCAGGGCGGCGAGCTGAGGCGCCCGCCTTGCCAATCCGTGGGCCAGCAACGGCGTGGCGTCGGCCCCGGCCCATCCCAGCGCCACCCCCGCTGCCCCCAACGCCAGCGCCACGGCCAACCCCGTCAACACCGCCCACCCCCCCGCCAACGGCGTCTGTTCAGAATGGATCTTGCGATGCCCCGGTTCGTCCACCCAGCCATGTCGGGCGCAGAAGGACCGCCAGAACGGCATCGCCATGGCCGTTCCTGCCGCCGCGAGGCCCAACGCCCCGGCGTACGCGATGACCGGGAAGCCCACCATCGTTCAAAGGAGCTTGAGCCGGGGCAGGTCTTGGCTGTCCACCAAACCCACCGGCTGCCGGCGCGCGTTCACCACGATCAGGTCGTCGATGTTCCGCTCATGGAACAATCGCACCGCCTCCACCGCCAACGCATCCTCCCGGATGGACACGGGCCGACGCGTCATCACCCGCGAAAGCCGCCTCCCCAGCACGTCGTCGTCCGTGGACATCCGCCGCCGCAGGTCGCCGTCCGTGAACACGCCAACGAGGCGCCCGGACGGGCCGGTGACCGACACGGACCCGGACTTCGCTCGCGTCATCACCAGCAACGCCTCCTTCACCGTGAGCGTGGACGGCGCGACGGGGTTGCGATGGTCTCGGCGCATCACGTCCGAGACGCGCATGAGCAACGCGCGGCCGATGGCCCCCGACGGATGCCGCTGGGCGAAGTCGCGCTCGCGGAAGCCCCGGGCGCGCATCACGGCCATGGCCAACGCGTCGCCCAGGACAAGGCACGCCGTGGTGCTCGCGGTGGGCGCAAGGTTGAACGGGCAGGCCTCCTTGGGGACCGCCACGTCGAGCACAAGGTCCGAGTGCCGCGCCAACATCGACCTTGGCGACGCCGTCCATGCAAGGATCCGCACCGAGAACCGACGGAGCGCAGGCAACAGGTTGATCAGCTCGTCCGACTCCCCCGAATAGGACAGCGCAAGCACGAGGTCGCCATCATGGACGATTCCAAGGTCGCCGTGGAGGGCGTCGATGGGGTCGAGGACGACGGCGGTGGAGCCGGTGGAGGAAAGGGTGGCGGCGATCTTGCGGCCGATGATGCCGGACTTGCCGATTCCAACGACGACGAGCTTGCTGCCCCGCGCGAGGGTCTCGACCGCGAGGTTGACGGCCTGGACGAAGGGGGCCCCGAGGCGGCGCTCCACGGCGCGAAGGGCCTCGCGCTCGACGCGGAAGACCTCGCGGGCATGCCGGAGGTGGGAGGACATGGCGGGCCGGTGGGAGGTTGAGGGTGCCCGGCCGCGCGCCCCGGCTACCCGATGAACGCCTCGTGGACGGCCTTGAGGGCGCGGTCGCCGTCCGCCAGCGGGATGACCACGGACACCTTGATCTCGGAGGTGGAGATCATGCCGATGTTGACCCCGTGCTCGGCGAGGATTTCAAACATGCGGGCGGCAACGCCCGAATGGGAGCGCATGCCGACGCCTACGATGGAAAGCTTGGCGATGCCCTCGTCGGTGGCGAACCCCCGGATGCCGAGCTCGGGCATGAGCCCGTCGATCACGCTGGAGGCCTTGAGCAGGTCCGGCTTGTCCACCGTGAACGAGATGTCCGTGACGCGGGATCCGCCGTCATGGCTCACGTTCTGGACGATCATGTCCACGTTGATCGCGGCGTCCGCCAGCGACTTGAAGATCCGCGCGGCGCTCCCGGGGCGGTCGGGGACGCCCTCGACGGTGACCTCGGCCTGGTTCTTGTCGATGGAGACGCCCCGGACGACGACGTCCTCCATGCTGGTGGTTTCTTCCTTCACGATGGTGCCTGGGTTGTCGTTGAGGCTCGATCGAACCTCGAAGACGACGTTGAACTTCTTGGCGAACTCGACGGAGCGAAGCTGCATCACCTTGGCCCCGGACCCGGCCAGCTCGAGCATCTCGTCGTACGAGATCTCCGGGAGCTTGCGCGCGGACGGAGCAAGGCGGGGGTCCGAGGTGTAAACCCCGTCCACGTCGGTGTAGATCTGGCAAAGGTCCGCCTTCAAGGCGGCGGCCATCGCGATGGCCGTCAGGTCCGACCCTCCCCTCCCCAAGGTCGTGATCTGGCCCTCCTCCGTCTGGCCTTGGAACCCGGCCACGATCACCACGTTGCCGGCGTCCAGCAGACGGTGGACCTCGTCCGGCGTGATGTTCTGGATCTTGGCCTTGGTGTGGACGCCGTCGGTCACGATGCCGGCCTGGGCGCCCGTGAGGGACACCGCCGGGACGCCCCGGGCGTGCAGGGCGATCGCAGCAAGGGCGATCGTCTGTTGCTCCCCCGTGGCGAGCAGCATGTCCATCTCCCGCTCCGACGGCAGCGGCGTGATCTGCTTTGCCAGCTTGATGAGGCCGTCCGTCACGCCCGACATCGCCGACACGACGACCACGACTTGGTCGCCGCGGCCGCGGTGCTCCGCGACCCGCCGCGCGACGTTCTGGATGCGGTCGGTGTTGCCAACCGACGTTCCCCCGTACTTCTGGACGATCAGGGCCATTGCGATGGAAGGGTTTTTCTGCCGGAACGGCGGCCCGCGACCAAGGAAATAGTGGTTTGCCTGCGTTTTCGGCGGGCGATGCCGGGGCCGTGGTCGTCGGGAGGGGGTCAGGAGCGGGAGTCCATGTCCGAACGGCTGCGCGTCGCGGGCATCATGACGGTGGGTGGATCGCATGGGCCCTGCCCATGGCCATGGGGGTTCCCCTCCTCGCGCGGCGCATGGATCCGCCACCACTGCTCGCGCAGGGACTCCGTCCATGCGCCGGACTCCGGGCACGCGAGCAGTTCGGACAGGAACGCGTCCATCGAGGGCGGCCGTTGCTCGGGTTGCTTCGCAAGGGAGCGCATCAAGAGGTCGTCGAGGGCGCCCGAGACGGGCCCCGGAGCAAGGCGGGACGGCGGCATGGGGGTCTCGTGCTCCTGCTGCCGCCAAATCTCCTCGGCCGTCCCGCCATCAAACACGGGGCGTCCGGTGAGGAGGACGTGCCCGACGGCTGCGAGCGCGTAAAGGTCGGAGCGGGCGTCTCCATGCCCCGGCTGGCGGATGGTCTCGGGAGCCATGTACAAAGGCGTGCCAAGGAAGCGCGCGGCGGCCTCCGGCGAGGGCCCCGGCACGGTGTCCCCGTGCGACCCCGAGGCACGGCGCACGAGCCCGAAGTCCAGGACCTTCAACGTGTCGGGGATGCCGCCGCGGCGGCAGAGGAAGAGGTTGCCGGGCTTGATGTCGCGATGGATGAGCCCGGCCGCATGGGCTTCCCGGAGCGATTGGGCGGCCTGGGCGAGGAGATGGACGACACGCCCGGCAGGCTGGGGTCCATGGCGCTCGACGAGTTGATGCAGCGTGAGCCCGTGGAGCAGCTCCATCGCGTAGTAGAAGATGCCGTCGTGCGTGCGGCCGTAGTCGTAGATCTGGATGGTGTTGGGATGCCCGAGGGTACAGGTGAGCCGCACCTCCTGCTCGAATTGCTGGACCAAGGCGTCGTCGGCGCGGTCGGGCAGGAGCAGCTTCACGGCCGTATCGCGCCGCAGGAAGGCATGGCGCGCGCGGTACACGACGCCCATCGCGCCTTCGCCGATCTTGGCAAGCAGGGTGTACTGGCCGAGCTGGCGTGCCTTGAGGCGTTCCTCGTCGAAGCGGGCCTGCCACGCGGCGCCTGCATGGGCGAAGACCAGCATCACGGTCATGGCCAACGCGAGAAGCAGCAGGAGCGCCAGCACGACACGACGCAGGACCTGGAGCGGCCGGAACGCCTCCGATGCGTCGATCTTGGTGGCCACGCCGTAGTGGCGCCCGGGGTTCCATCGCCATGCACCCACCACGGGCACGCCCCGGTAGTCGCGCTCGGGCTCCATGGCCACGCCAGCCTCAAGGTTCGTGGCGGACACGGCGGCCGAGACCATGCCCATGAGGGGCATGGGCAGGTTGTGGGTCCGGGCCGCAGGGGCGGTGGAGGTGCCGGCGCGAGTCAGGTCCTTGCCCGGGTCGCGCAGCTCCAGGTTGAGGGCGGAGCTCACGGACTTGTTGGTGGTAAGCAGGCCCATGCGGCGGAGTTGGTCGTCGAACCGGCTGGCGGAAATGAGGCGGCCGGAGGCGTCGAAGGCGAACGTCTCGCCCGTTTGCCCCGGACGCGCGATGGACAGGACCCGGGTGAACTCCTCGTCGGGCCGCAGGACGAACACGATGGCGGCGACCGCGTTGCTGCGTGCATCCAGGACAGGCGCGACGACCTCCATGAGGTTGAGGTCGCCCCGGGGACCACGAGGCGACGCGCCGGGCTCGCGTGTCGGCCGCAGTCCGTCGGTCGGGCTGCGTCGTTCCATGGGCTCGCGGGGCATCCCGTGGGTGCCGTCACCCATTCGCGGCAGACGTCCGCCGCCCTCGCCCCGCTTGCCCGCGCGGCCGAAGCCTGCCTTGAACGGCATGACGAACGCGGGGCGCCCCGACGCGAGGGCTTGCTGGACGCGGAGGGCGTGTTCGCCTTCGAGGGTCTCCCCGAGGCGGTTGCGGGCACGGGAGGAGGCGGCAAGGACATGGGAATTGGTCCCGAGGACCAGCGCCGCGCCGTAGCCGGAGGGTTGAAGGCGCGCATCAAGCTCGCCCTGCACGGCGCCCTGCGCCGCGGTCATGGCGGGGAGCCGGCGTCCGCCGGGCTGGGGCGTTTCGGGCGTCGTGGAAGCCGGTGGATTGGCGGCCAGCAAAAGGATGCGATCGCGCAAGGCCGGGTCCGACGCCATGACGGCGGCGAGGCGAGACTGGGTGTCCAGCCAGATCTCGATCGCGGCGACGTTGGCGTTGAGGACGGTGAGCACCTCGTCCCTGAGGTCGGCCTCCAGGGTGCGCTTGACCGAGCGATGGCTCGCCCAGCCCACCAAGGCAACGAGGAGCGCGGCAGCGGGCATCCACCCATGCCATGGGCGGAGGGAAAGCTTCTTCATGTGAGGCAACATGGCGTGAAGTGAACCCAGGACGGGTTTCATGAGGAAGACTGCGGGCAGCGGGAATGGTTGCAGGCAGCGGGTCAAGACGTTGGAAGACCCGGGCCAGCGCGGGTCCCGTAACGAGCGACGGACGAAAGATTTGCGGGAGCAGGTCGAGCAAGCACGGCCGATCCACCTGCATCGTCCCGGCCCGGAATGGGCATCCATGAGACCGCCGGTTGGCGGCCGGGGCTGGTTTCACTGGCCCCATCAACCGAGGCCTGCCTTGGCCCTGATCCTGGCGTGAGGAATCCCCCGCTGCATGCATCACGGAACCAGCGCTTGGGAGGGCTTGAATTCCTTCATGCCATGACGCCAAGACGCCATGAGGGGCTCTCTGTTCAACCCTTGTCGGCCCAGCATGAGGCGGGAACCGGGCGCTCAGGAACTGCTTGCGCGCGGATCAGCCGCCAAGCTCGGCCTTCCATTGGCCCCGGGGGTTCCATAAGGTTCGTCTTTCTTTCGGGAACGATGGCCAGCGTCCACATCAAGACCTACGGCTGCCAGATGAACGAGCGCGACTCCGAGGCGGTCGCGGCCTCGTTGGTCGCGCGCGGGCACGTGCTCGTCCCCAACGAGCACGGGGCGGACGTGGTCCTGCTCAACACGTGCAGCGTGCGCGACCTCGCGGAGCAAAAGGCGCTGGGAAAGATGCGCGCCGTGGCCGGCCATGCGCGATTGCACCGGCCCTCGACGGTTCTGGGATTTCTGGGATGCATGGCGCAGTCCCGTGCGGAGGAGCTGGTGTCCGAAGTCCCCGGCGTGCGCCTCGTGCTGGGGACCCAGAAGGCGCATCGGGCGGGCGAGTACATCGACGAGCTGTTGTCCGGGCGCACGGGCGTCGTCGTGGACACGGCGGAGGAGGAAGGGAGCCAATCGCGGATCGACGCTCATCTTGCGGCGGGCCCCGGCGGCGGTCGGGACGCACGGCGTGCGGTGACGGCGTTCGTCAGCATCATGCAGGGGTGCAACCAGCACTGCACGTTCTGCATTGTTCCGTTTACACGGGGACGGGAACGGAGCCGCTCGATCGAGGAGATTCTCGGGGAAGTACGGGAATTGGTGGGGCGCGGCGTCCGGGAGGTGACGTTGCTGGGGCAGATCGTGACCAGCTTTGGACGTCGCGAGATCCCGGTGCGCGACGGACGGAGCGGGTTCGTGCAGCTTCTCGATGCCTTGAACGACGTCGAGGGCCTGGAGCGGATCCGGTTCACGTCGCCCCACCCAAAAGGCTACGGGGACGACCTCGTGGAGGCGTACGGACGCCTTCCAAAGCTCGTCGAGAGCGCGCACCTGCCCTTGCAATCGGGCTCGGATCGCATCCTGAAGGCGATGCACCGCGGGTACACGCGGGAGCGGTTCGAGTCGTTGGTCGGACGGCTCCGCGCGGTGCAGCCGGGGATGGGGATCACGACGGACATCATCGTGGGCTTCCCGGGCGAGACGGAGGCGGACTTCCTTGAGACGCTGGAGACATGTCGTTCGGTGCGTTTCGACAATGCATTCGTGTTCAAGTACTCGGTGCGGCGGGACACGCCGGCCGCGACGATGGCCGGGCAAGTGCCGCAGGAAGTGATCGAGGAACGGCATCGGCGGCTGCTGGACGTGATCAACGAAATCGGGGCGCAACGGTACGACGCGTTGCTGGGGAAGACGGTGTCGATCCTTGTCGAGGGGCCGAGCCGTCGTAACGCGGCGCGGATGGAGGGGCGGACGCGCTGCAACAAGATCGTGGTGTTCCCGGGCGCGCCGCGACATGTCGGGACGGTGATGGACCTTCGGGTGGAACGGGTCGGAACCTTTACGTTGTATGGGGACCCCGCCGTGGTGGGGGTGGCAGACGAGCAGCAGTTGGAGGAAACGAACGCATGAAGTTGTCGGAGGTGTACGTGGGGTTGGGGGTGGCACACGCCGTGGCGGGCTTGATCCTGCTCACGCGTCCGCTGGCAGGCGGGGCATGGCTGAAGGCGTTCCCGCGCAAGGTGGGGATCGGGATTCTCCTGATGTTGGCGGGCACGGCATGGTTCGTATGGAACCTCTACAGCTCGGAGATCCGGGACTTCGAGGAGTGGCGCCCGGTTCTGTACGCGGGGTTCACGTTGCTGGGGGTGGGCTGCTGCATCTTCGTGCAGGATTACCTGTCGGTGCGGGGCGCGTGCGTGGTGGCGTTGCTTCTATGCGACAGGGTGCTGGACATCCGTCGGCCCAGCGACAGCCCATGGTCGCTCGTGCTCTCGTTCTGGTCCTACGCGGTGATCGTGTGCGCGGTCTGGTGGGTGGGATCGCCATGGCGGGTTCGCGACCTGACTGCATGGCTGGCGGGGTCGCAGTCCCGGATCGTGCGATTGGGCGGGGCGTTGACGGCCTTTGGCGTGGCGGTGGCGCTGCTGGCACTGACCGAGCGCTCGGCCTGACAAGCCTTGAACGCCCGGTGAATCAGGCGCAGACCCGGCTGAAAGAGCCCCGGTCCTTGCGGGGTGCGGCCGTGACTTCTGCCCTGCGGCGCCGCTTGCCCTCCATGCACCCCGTCACTTGGACCAAACGACGTACAAGGCGAGGTACACGCACACCCCGGTCACGCTGACATACATCCAGATCGGCCATGTCCAACGGGCGATCTTGCGATGCTGGTCGAGGCGTTCCCGAAGGCCACGATGGATCGTCACCAAGGCCATGGGCACCACGGCGATGGCGAGGACGATGTGGCTGAACAACATCGCGAGGTACCATGGCTTGAGCGACGCGGGGCCGGGGAAGGGCGTGTTGACGCCCTTCACGACCACCACCTTGTGATAAAGATAGAGCCCGAGGAAGACGACGGAGACGCCAAAGGCGGACAGCATGCAGGCGCGATGGGCGGCCAGTTGGCGGCGGCGAACGAAGACGAATCCCAGGAGCAACAGGAACGCGGCCAGCCCGTTCAGGCACGCGTTTACCAACGGCAACGTTCCATGGCTCATTTCCAATCCTCCCTTGATAGCTTCATGGCCAGCTCCACGACCCGTTCCACGCAGCGCGGATCCTCAAGCTGAACCATGGCGCGCAGCATGCCCCGCCTGTCCATGATGGCAAACGACGACGCATGGATGAATTGCTCCTCAAGATTGCCCGGCTTGGCCGACTCGTTCTCGACCACGGAAAACTTCATGCCCTCGGTCGCCAACGTGTACACCTCGCGCTTGGGTCCCGTCAGGAAATGCCAGCGCTCGCCCTCGGCGCCATAGCGGCGGCCGTACTTGGCGAGGATGTCCGGTGTGTCGAAGGCAGGGTCGGCGCTCAAGGAGACAAACCGGATGCGGGAGCCCATGGGCACCATGGACTGCATCTTGGCCATGGCTTGGCTAAGCTGGTGACACTGCCCCGGACATCGGCTGAAGATGACGTCGGCAATGACGACCCATCCCTCGATGTCATCGCGGGAGACCCTAAGCCCGAATTGGTTGGTGAGTGCGAAGGGGCCGACGCGCGAGATCTCGGGGAGCGCCGGGGGCAGGGGGTGCCGACGCACGAACACCACGGCGACCAGCATCATGATCGCGGCAAGGACGACCCATGCGATGCGTTCGTGATGTTTCATCAATGAAAAAGGCCGCGGCCAATGGCCACGGCCCAAGCTTCATCCCATCGCTGGGCGCTCACTCGAAGCTGCCGGCGCCACCGCCGGACTTGGCCTTCTCGGCGTACCACTTGTCGAAGTCCTCCGGGGACACGACCTCGAAGTCGCCTCGCATGACGGCATGGCCGCTGCCGCAGAGCTGCGCGCAGGTGATGACATACTTGTCCACCTTCGTGGGGGTGAAATGGGCGGGGATGGTCAGGCCCGGGATGGCGTCTTGGGTGACGCGCATGGCCGTGAGCTTGAAGCTATGGATGACGTCCATGCTGGAGATCTTGCAGATGATGGCCCTGCCGAGGGGAAGCTTGAAGGGCTCGCCCAAGGCGCAAACAACGTCGTCCTTGCCGGCCGCGTCGTTGGCATCTAGGCCGAAGGGGTTGGTTGCGGAGGCGCTTTGGATCTCTTGCTTGCCCCACTTGTTGTCGGGCCCGGCATAGTGGGCGCTCCACTTGAATTGCTGGCCCATGATCTGGACCTCGATGGGGTCCGTCTTCGGGTCCCCCTTGGCCACGGGGAACTCGTCCACTGCCCGCGCCCAAAGCGGGACTGCAAAGCCCACGAGCAGGACGGCCTCGACCACGGCGACACCGATTTCGAGGTAGGTGGACATGTGGCTCTTCACGCCGACGTAGTCGGCCTTGGGACTGGCGGACTGACGGAAGCGGTAGAGGGCGAGGAGGTAGTAGGCGAGCCATCCCACGAAGAGGACGAGCATCAGCACGTGGACGTAGCCGACGAAGTCATCCAAGGCGGGGGCGTGCGCCGACGCGGGGGCCGGCATTCCGAGTTTCTGGAGCAATTGCGTCATGGTCAGGTTGAAAAGCTAGTTGTGTTGCGGGTCGTTGGTGTCGCCGGGCACGGGCTCGCCCGTGGCCCGGGCTCGTCTCGCAATGAAGACAAAGAAGGAGGCGAAGGCGACCCAAAGCCCAAGGACGAAAACCAGCAGCGCGAAGATGCCGGCATTCAGGCCCTTGGCCATCGCGGCGTCGGACTTGCCAAAGCACGCGGCGCAGGCGTCGAGCCGCGCGGCCATGGGAACGAGGGCGGCGATCGCGAGCGCGATGCGGGTCATGCGTCCGGTTTTCATGCTAGAGATAGCTAATGTGACGGAGCTTGCGGATGAAGACGGCGCCATAGGCAATCAAGCCCACGGCGGCGATGGAGGAACCCACGCCCCATGCAAGGTCGGCAGGGGACCCGCCGCTTCGCCAGTTGCCGAGGGCCCATGCGGCCATCACGGCGGCGAGGCTGACGGAGGCGGCGATGAAGACGACGTGAAATGCCTTAAGGGACATACAGGGCCTTGGTCTCGGTGTTCCGGGGCATGTCGTTGCTGCTCCACAAGGTCAGCGCGCCGAGGGCGAAGAAGAAGACGACCGTCACGGCGAGCATGCTATAGATGACCTTCTTCTCGGACAGGAGGTGCATGAAGTATCCCGCGACAAGGAATGCCTTGATGCTGGCGATGAACAACGCGATGGCGATGGTCACGGCCATGCTCTCGAAGTGGACATAGTACATGCCCACGGTGATGACGGTGCCCACGAGGAGGGCCCCGAACACCACCATGTAGGTGCGAACGTGGGCCGCGATGTCGTGGTGGTCATGGTCCCCGGAATGGGCCGGGGCGTGTGAGGAATGATCGCTCATGGAATGGGTTAGAGGAGATAGACGACGGGGAACAGGAAGATCCAGACAAGGTCAACGAAGTGCCAGAACAGGCCCGCCACCTCGATTCGGTTCGTGAATTGCTCCGGGTTCTTCTTCCAGAACTTGGCGCCCGGGAATGCAAAGTATCCAAGGACCAGCGCGCCGCCCAGAACGTGAAGGCCGTGCAACGCGGTGACGACGAAGTAGATCGCGAAGAACGTGTGGTTCCGGAGGATGAACGCGTCGAGCTTGGAGATTTCCTCGACCTTGACGGTCATTTTCTTGTGCTCGTGCGAGGCGCCCTCCGCATGCTTTTCGCCGGGCTTGGGCTTGGCGGGGTCGGCGGTGAAGGAGATTTCCTTCACCTGTTCCTTGCCGAGCCTTTCCAGGTTGTAGATGGAACCAAAGTCCCAGAAGCCGGCGTGCTTGCCGTTGACCTCGATGTGGCCGGTGTGGACCTGGCCGTTCTTGAGGCGCAGCTCGTAGTGGGTGAACTTCTCGTTGTACTCGAACGACTTGATTCCGAGGAAGCCGAACGCGCAGAGGAGGGTGATGACCATGTAGATCCGGAACTTGCCGAACTGGTTCATCTTCAGGGCGGCCCACGCAAGGACGACGGTCACGGACGAGGTGATGAGCACGGCGGTGTTGAAGGTGCCGATGGGGATGTTGAGCAACCCGTGCGGCCATGCCTTCTCAACCATGGGCCATTCGCCGGCGGGCGACGTGACGCGCAGCAGGATGTACGAGGAGAACAACGCCCCGAAGAGCATGATCTCGGACGCCAGGAACAGCCAGATGCCGACCTTGGCGTTGTAAAGCCCCGTGTCCGGGCGCGGCTTGTATGTGTATGGGATTTCCATGTTGGAAGGGGATGGGGATGATGCTCAGGACTTCCGGTCTTGCGCGACGAAGCCCTGCTTGGCACCCGGGGCGCTGTACTCGTAGGGGCCGTGATAGACGACCGGCTCCGTGAGGAAGTTGCCGTGGGGCGGCGGCGTGGGCGTGGCCCAGTCCAGCGTGGTCGCACCCCATGGGTTGTCGCTCTCGGCCTTGCGCCCGTTGCGGATGCTGGCGAAGAAGTTGTAGATGAAGGGCAACTGGAACACCGCAAGCAACACGGCCGCATGCGTGATCGACTTGTTGAGGGTCAGGGCGATGTCATCCGCCCCGAAGTAGGTGGCGCCGCCGTCCGACATGCGGCGGGACATGCCCTTCATGCCTTGGATGAACATCGGCGTGAAGACGAGGTTCATGCCGAGCAGCGAGCCCCAGAAATGAATCTTGCCCAGCGTCTCGCTCATGTAGCGCCCGGTCATCTTGGGAAACCAATAATAGATGCCGGCGAACAACCCGAAGATGGTCCCGGGAGCCACGACGTAGTGGAAGTGGCCGATGACATAGTACGAGTCGTGCAGGTAGATGTCCGAGGCGTTGAAACCCAAGGGCAATCCCGTGAGGCCGCCAATGCCGAACATGGGCAGGAAGGAGACGGCGAACAGCATGGGCGTGTTGAACCGGATGGACCCGCCCCAAAGCGAGATGAACAAGGCCGTCAGGATGATGACGGAGGGGATGGAGATCATCATCGTGGTGGTCTGGAAGAAGGTGGCGACCTTGGTGCCCATGCCCGTGAGATACATGTGATGGGCCCAGACAATGAAGCTAAGGAAGCCGATCGACATGGCGGCGTACACCATGGACTTGTAACCCCAAAGCGGCTTTCGGGTGTTGTTGGCGATGATCTCGGAGACCACGCCCATCGCGGGAAGGATCAGCACGTACACCTCGGGATGCGCGAGGAACCAGAACAGGTGCTGCCAGAGCAGCGGGCTACCACCACCCGAGACCGGCACCTGACCGGCGCTGGTCACCAGGCCGGTCGGGAGGAAGAACGAGGTGCCCAGGACGTTGTCGGCCAGCTGCATCAGGCCCGCGGCCTCCAGCGGAGGGAAGGCCAGGAGGAGCAGGAACGCGGTCACGAACTGCGCCCACACGAAGAAGGGCAGGCGCATCCAGGTCATGCCCCGCGCGCGGAGCTGGATGATCGTGGTGATGAAGTTCACCGCGCCGAGGAGCGACGACGTGATCAGCAGCACCATGCCGACCAGCCAGAGGGTCTGGCCGTCGATCACGTTGACCGGGTCGGCCAACGTCGCGAGCGGGGAGTAGCTGGTCCAGCCCGACTTCGCCGCGCCGCCCGGGATGAAGAAGCTCCCCAGCATCACCACGCCACCGAGGAAGTAGAGGTGGAAGCTCGCCATGTTCAGACGGGGAAACGCCATGTCCGGCGCCCCGATCTGGAGCGGCGTCACGTAGTTGCCGAAGGCGCCGAACGCGAGCGGCACGATCGCCAAGAACACCATGATGGTGCCATGCATCGCGCCGAAGGAATTGTAGAGGTCAGCCTGCATCACGCCGCCCTGGGCCATGTCGGTGCCGAGCACCTTCTCGAACAGCGCCCCAAAGACGGGGATCGCCTTGCCCGGGTAGGCCAGCTGCCACCGCATCGCCATCATCAGCAGGAACCCAAAGAACAGGAATGCCAGCGAGGACAGCCCGTACTGGATTCCGATGACCTTGTGGTCCGTGGAGAAGATGTATTTCTGGAAGAAGCCGGGCTCGTGATGGTGGTGGTCGTCATGGGTGACGCCGTACGAGGCCGCGGTGTGGGATGAGGTGGACGCCATAGAGTGGTGTCAGTCGATTGTTCCGGAACGAAAAGGCAACTGAGCCCCCGTCCCCGGGACGGAAGCCAGAGATCTTGAATCGTCAGAGCGCTGGGATGTCAATCGCCGGGTCTGCTTGTCCAGAACCAGAAGACCCAGCAATAGGGGTAAGTAGACGATGCTCGCGAAGAAAAGACGTCGTGCGGCGACCGGTGAAAGGGTCCGGGCGAACTGGATGGCGAATGCGAGGAACGCGGCACCCAGGAGCACGGAACCGACAAGGTACCAGTGGCCGACGAGACCGAACGAGAAGGGGAAGAGACTCACGCCGAGGAGGGCCAAGGTATTGCGGACGGCCGATGCCGCCGTCCGCGCCCCATCGGGATCCTCCCCGGAGAGCATCCGGAAGCCGGCGCGGTGGTACTCCTCCCGGTACAACCATGCGATGGCCATGAAGTGGGGCAGCTGCCAAAAGAACAGGACACCGAAGAGGGACCATCCGGGAGCCGAGATCGAATCGGTGGCGGCCGACCATCCCATCAGCGGTGGCAAGGCTCCGGGAACCGCCCCCACGAGGGTGTTCAACACCGTGACCCGCTTCAGCGGGGTGTAGACGGCGACATAGCTCGTCCAGGTCGCCACGCCGAGCAATGCGGTCAGGGGATTCACCCGGAACAGGAGCCACACCAACCCGAGGAGGCTGAGGGCGGACCCGACCAGCAATGCGGCGGTCGGGGTGATTCGACCCGACGGGATCGGGCGGCCCGCGGTCCGGCGCATGCGGGCATCGAATTCCCGCTCGAGGAGCTGGTTCAACACGGCGGCCCCGGCCGCCAGCAGCGCGGTGCCCGCCAAGGTATGGGTGAGAAGGACCGGATCCACCGCGGAGGGTGAGCCCAGGTAGAAGCCCACCACCGTCGTGAGGACCACCAAAAGGGTCAGACGCGCCTTGGTGAGCTCCATCAGCAACGACACAGGCCCGCGCTCGCGGACGAGCTCGGGGGTCGAGGTGATGGAGGTTCCGGTGGCCTTCACGGTGTGCCCTGCAAAGCGGCCCGGGGGAACCCCGGTGTCCGGGACGGCTCCGCACCGGACCAAGCCGACATCGTGAGTCTGCGGGCGGTCAGAATCAATGCCGTACCCAACCACAGCAGCGATGCCCCGCACGCGACATGCACCGTGGCGACATCCGCCGCCTTGTTGGTCCAGATGGTCAGCATCCCGAGGGTGAACTGGACGAGGACCAGACCGCTCCAGGCCAGCACCCCCCGTCCCAGCGGGGACGCCCACCCAAACCGCCGCCCGACCCGCAGTGTCATCGTCAGGATGGACACCATCGCCGCCACGGCGCCGATTCGGTGGAGCATCTGGAGCTGGATCTGGAAGGCCGTGACCGTCGATTCATCCATCCGGACCTGGTTGTAGCGTGCGACCGACTCGGGGTCGGTGAGCGGCCACAAACGACCGTAGGCGAGGGGGAAATCGGGAATTGCGAGTCCGGCATGCTGATGTCGCATCGAGGCCCCCAGCACCAACTGCAGGGCCACCAAACCAGTGGCCAGGACAAGGCCCCGGACTTCCGAGCTGCCCTGGGCGCTGCTGCGGACGGGCAATCGCGCCCACCAAGGCGAACTCAGGAGCGCGATGACACCCAACAAGACGAAGAAGGTCTGTCCAAGGCATCCATGAACGAGCCCGAAGAGGGTCCCCAGGGTCACGTGGCCGACCAGCGCCTTGTCGAGCACGACGCGAAGTCCACCAAGGAGCCCCTGGACCTGCACCAGCACGAACGCCGCCCACGCCAATCGCGGCAGGACGCCCTGAGCGGCGGATCGCCATCCAGGGATCGCGGCAGCGAGCAACACCACGCCACCAATGCTGGCCAGGAAGGCCCCACCGCCCTTCCACTCCGGACCGAGCCGGAGCAGGAAGACTCCCGCGACGATCTCGAGCAACCCCACGACTGCGAGGGGTTTTCTCGCCGTGGAGCCCCCCATCCATCGGGTCAGGAGGACCACGAGGAGACCGACTGACGAGGCCCAGAGGCGGTGGGTGTGTTCATCGAAGACCCCGCCGTGGAACCACTGGTTCACGGGCAGGGCGAACATGTTGTAGCCGAAGCTGGTGGGCCAGTCCGGCACCGCCATACCGACCCCCTTGCTCGTGACAAGCCCGCCCATGCAGACCAACCCCAGGGTTGCCAGGGCCGTCAGCAGGGCGAACGGGAATCGATAGCGGTCTGCGTTCATGAAAAAACCGGGATCCCGTCGCCAGGATCCCGGCTTGAAAGCGGTCTCTCAGCTCTTCACGTCGAAGGCGAAGTCCACGGTGGCCTTGCCGCCCTTGACCTCGATCTCCTGGGTCAGCGTCCCCGCCTTCTGGTGGAAGGCCTCAATCGTGTACTTGCCATCAGGGAGGTCGCCCTTGATCGAGACGGCACCGGACTCGTCGGTCACCGCGAAGAACGGATTCTCGAGCACGTTCACGTAGGCGATCATCCAGGGATGCACATTGCAGGCGAAACGGACTCCCAGCTCGGCCTTGTCGAACGACTTCTCATTCACCTGCCCCTGGGTGGCCTGGGCGAAGTTGAAACCCTTGTTGACCTTCGGGGTCGCGTTGACGTTGTGCATGAAGGGGTCCGAGTTCTTCACGTCGAACTTCTGTCCCACCATGACGGCCGCCACGTATGGATAGTACATGCAACCCTTCTGATCGATCTCGGCCTTCGCGGCCGGAGCGGGGAAGGTCTTTCCCTCGAGGCCCTTCTTGATGTAGACGACCGTGTTGGCGAGAGCTCCATTGGCGCCCACGACATAGACTCGGCTCTTCGCCTCACCCACCGCCACCTTGCCGCAGTTGGCGTCGGCCTTCACAGCCGCGATGACCGCTGCAGGCGGAGGAGTCCCCTTGAGGGTGACTTTACCGTTAATCTCAGCCGCGGAGAGAGGCAATGCGGCAGCAATGACCGTGGCAGCAACAGGGAAGAGAATTTTCATGATGTGGAGAGAAGTTTTTCTACCTAAACCGGCCGGAACCTAAACAGGTTTGTTAATGGGTCAAGCTCTTCGTGAAATCTTTCACAAGGC
>CAIYFP010000618.1 GCA_903925515.1 uncultured Verrucomicrobiota bacterium | reverse complement strand
TTTTGGCGTTAAAAAGTGGCCTCGAAGTCGGCAGGGGAGAGGTAGCCGATGGAGCTGTGGAGACGGCGGGTGTTCTCGAAGGCCTTGGCGCCGTTCTCGAAGAAGGCCTTCTGCCACTGGTAGAACATGCCCGGGTTGATCCCGTGCGCCTCGCTGACCTCGGACACCGGCTTCCCGTCCAGCAGGTGCTGGCGGAGAATCCGGACCTTTTCCTCGCCACTGAAGTGGCGTCGTTCCTTCTAACTCATCGTGCTGAGCCTTTCTCCCGGGCCCAGTCTGCAAGCTCAATCCCGATTTCGGCGGTTTCAGCCGAGGCAAAACAGGTTCCGGCCAACTCCCCATGTCACATGTCTGGATGTGACACCGTTGCCCCGAGAAGACGCCCGACCTTTGCCCGAAGACACCCGACCTTTGTCCGAGGACACCCAACCCTTGTTCGGGGACGCCCGACCTTTGTCCGGGGACACCCGACCCTTGTCCGAGGACTCCCGATCCTTGTCCGAGGACTCCCGATCCTTGTCCGAGGACTCCCGATCCTTGTCCGAGGACTCCCGACCTTTGCCCGAGGACGCCCGCCTTTAGTTCGAGGACGTCCGACTTTTGTCCGAGGACGCCCGACTTTGTCCGGGGACGCTCGACTTTAGTTCGAGGACGCCGGAGATGAACTCGGACGTCCCGGAGATCGTTTCCCATGCTCACGAGGGTTTCCCGGGGAAGCCCGAAAGGATCCCAGGGTCCGGCAGCTCAATGCCAAACGGACGGATTCGACTCCAGCCCCTGCCTCCACACCTAAATATTCAACGTTTGGATGTGACCCCATGGGCTTCACTCAACCAAAGTTTCTATTTGCGCCTGGATGCCCGATTCCTGTGGGGTGCAACCGAAGTCAATTGGATCCCTTCCCGACACTCAAATCCTGAACGACGCTCGCTAGAAACCCAGCATCCACAAATGGAACTTGACCGAAAACGATGTCGGAGAGTCCTTCAAGCTTCGCGGCAATATGCCCCTTCCCAAGAAGCTTCTCTGCACCCTTCTCTCCAAGGGCTATCTCCGACGTGCCCTCCCCGTCCACCCGCAACACCAAGCGGTTACCTAGGTTCGCCCTGAGCTGCATTGGCATCACGTTAGCGTCCGGACGCTGCGCGGCGAAGACCAGCGATATGCCTGCGGCGCGAGCCTTCACACCGAGACGACCCACGATGTCGGACACCGCTGCCGCGTAGTCCTTCGTCATCATCCATTCCGCGAACTCGTCGTGAATGACCCAAAGGAACGGCAGGCGTTCGGTCGCGGTTGGCTTCTTGTTCAGGTCGAAGATGTTCGAAACCTTGTTCTCCTTGAGGACGGTGTACCGCCGGTCCATTTCAGTGACGAGTCCGTTCAGCCTTTGAATGGCCGTGTCCTGTGCATCGATGATGCCGCCTTGCAGATGGGGCAATCCCTCGAAAGCAAAATAGTCCACGCCCTGCTTCGGGTCGATGAGCATGATGTTCGCCTGCGTGGTTGTGTTGGTGCAGGCGATGCCCAAGATGATGTTTTGCATCAGCACCGACTTGCCGCTGCCGGTGGAGCCAGCGATGAGCGTGTGTGGTGCGTTGAATTTCGGAGAAATGAACAGCGGACTGCTGTCTTCCTCGCGCACCGCGATGAGCAGGTCGTGATTGCCGTGCGTGCAGTTCGGGTTCCAATTCTTCCATACGTCCGGAAGATGCAGCACGCGACGATTCGGTCGAGCGATGGCGATAGAAACAATTCCGGGTTCGGCCCGAACGGAGATGACGTTCAGCCCGTGGGTCGTCAGGAATTCTGAACGCCGCTTGAGAACCTGCTCCACCGTGAGATTGGCGCTGCCTTGGAACTTCAACAGGGCCGCGTTGGGCGTGAGCGCCTTCGTCAGCAACTTCGATTGAAGCTGGAACTGCTGCAACGCGCCTTTGCACTTGCTCTCGACCTGACGCAGCCATTCCTCGTCGGCGGCGCTGTCCTGTGAACCTCCCTGATAACCGGAGACGAGCTGACCCACCTGCGGGAACGGCCATGTGCTGCTGGGCGCGGCTTGCGGTGCTGGTGTCGGTGCTGAGGTTTGAGCGGATGCCGGGGATGGTGCGGGCATGGCAGGAGTAGTTGGGGTTGCCGGTTGCGACGAACCGCCGCCGCCTGAGCCGGGCGTGACACCGCCGGTGCTCGGTTCAGGCTCCACCGTGCGCCGGTGGACAATCTGGATGCGGTCGGACGGCTTGCGGTAGGTCTGCTCAGTCCAGATGTCGCTGCCGGCGTTCGATTTTCGGATGGGTGTGGGATTCCCGTCCTTCGCGTAGCTCAATACCAACTCGCGCAGCCTTGCTCGCGAGAAGACCTCCTGCCACGAGTCGTCGGACTCTGCCACGGTCACGAAGTCGGAGCACTCCGGCGAATCAGAGGGGCCGGACACGAAGACGTGGGAGTAGCCGCGCATGTGGATGCCGCATTCGCCGTCGCGCACAGCTTTTCGCCACGCCGACAAGTCAATGGGTGAATTCGCTGGAAACTGGATGCCATTCAGCATCAGGTCGGAAAAGCGTGACAGCCACAGGTCGCGGTCGAGCCGCTGCGGGTCACCGAAGATGGCGTCG
>CAIYFP010000617.1 GCA_903925515.1 uncultured Verrucomicrobiota bacterium | reverse complement strand
GTTGTTGCTGGCGCACCTTGGGCTGAGGCTGCCGCGGGGATCGCGGCTGGTGGAAAATGTAGTGGAGAAAACGGGGTGCTGATTTTGGGAAACCCCAGCGAAACCAGTGAAACAGCCTCTACAACTGCGGAACTTGGGCTAGTCCTTCGAGTCGATGTTTCCCGAGCGCCGCACGGCCCGGAACAACCGCCACGCCAGATACAATCCCACCCCATACCCCAGCGCGCCCACCACCGGCACGTCGTGCCACACCGGCGGGGCCTTCATCGCCCAAAGCAACGAGGAGCTCACCAGCATCGCCGCCGTCACCACCCCCAGCACGAGCCGGTTCACCACCGGGTCAAGGTGCCGGTGGTCAAGGTGCACGTTGAACGTCCCGGCACGCACCCGGTCCAGCACGTCCGACAAATCCCTCGGCAACGTGCCCAGCAGCCGTTCCCAGTCCCGATATGACCGCGCCATCCGCCGCGCCACCCGCGTCGGCGACCATCGCCGCCGGACCGAACGCACATAGAACGGCCGCACCAGCTCCGCGAGGCTGAACGCCGGGTTCAGCTGCCGCGACGTGCCCTCCAGCACCACCAACGTCCGCAAAAGCAGGGCCACCGACGGCGGCAACGTGATCTGGAACCTCCGGATCACCCCGCCCAACGCATTCAACGCCCCGCTCAGGTCAAGGTCCTGCAACGAACGCCCCACGTGCTCCCCAACGAAGTCGTCCAACTCCGCCCTCAGGCGGTCCCGGTCGATCCCGGCCGGAGCCGACCCCAGCCTCAGCACCAGCTCCGTCAACTCCCCCACGTCCCGTCCCGCCGCCGCAAACAGCAACCGCTCCACCTCGTCCCGCGTCACCTCGTCCAGCCGCCCTGTCATCCCGCAGTCGATGATCCCCACCACCCCGCCCTCCAGCAGCATCAGGTTTCCGGGGTGCGGGTCCGCATGATAAAACGAGTCCCGGAAGATCATCCCGAGGAACACCGTCGCCCCCGACCGCGCAAATCCTGCAAGGTCCGCCCCCGACGCCTCCAATCCCGCCCGGTCCGTCCCGGGAATCCCACGCAACCGCTCCATCACCAACACCCGCCGCGTCGTCAGCTCCCGCCATGTCCGCGGAAACCTCACCGTCGCGTCCCCCGCGAAGTTTCCAGCGAACTCGTCGATCGACGCCCGCTCGTGCTCGAAGTCCAGCTCGCGCAGCAGTTGCCTCCGGAAATGCCGCACCAACGACGTCGGCTGGAACGGGCGCAACCGCTCCGAGTACCGCTCCGCCACCTCCGCCAACGCCCCGAGGATCTCAAGGTCCGCCTCGATCCGCCCGCGTATCCCCGCGTGCTGGACCTTCACCACCACGTCCTCCCCCCCATGCAACGTCGCCGCGTGCACCTGCGCGATCGAGGCCGAGGCCAACGGCGTGTCCGCAAAGCTCGCAAACAACTCCCCCATGGGGCGCCCCAGCTCCTCCTCCACCAGCTTCCGCACCGCGCCCGCGTCGTCCGCAGGCGCGCGGCTTTGCAACTCCGCCAGCTCATCCGCCCATTCCGGCCCGATCAGGTCCGCGCGCGTGCTCAGGATTTGCCCCGCCTTGATGAACGTGGGCCCGAGCTCCGCCAACGCCATCCGCAGACGTCGCGCGGCCGGCATCCCCGCCATCGGCTCGCCCTCGGGCGTGCGGAGGTGCTCCTGCAGCCACGACACCGGCACCCCTTGCAGCCAGTCCGCCAACCCATACCGGGCCAGCACGCCCAGGATCTCCGCCACCCGCCGCGCGTCGCGCTGCAACCGCCCCATGGCGTCCATCTTCATGCCAGATCCTCGCCCCCGGGCCCATGCCCCGCGCAAACCGGGGCCCATGGACGCCCCCGCCTCAGGCCCCCAATGGCCCGGCAAACAACGCGTCGATCGGCTTCCCCAGCCCGTCGCGCGTCACGTAGAACGGCCGTTGCTCGATCTCGTAGGCAAGGTTCGGCGGGATGCCCAGCGCCCGGTAGATCGTCGCGTGCAGGTCCTCGATCACCACCCGGTCCCGGATCGTCTTGCACGGGCGCTCGTCCGCCGTCAGCCCATGCAGGTGCCCGCGCTTCATCCCGCCCCCGAACAGCAGCACGCACCCCGCGTCCGTGAAATGCCGGTGCATCCCGTAGTGCGTCATCGACTCGATCTTCTCCGGCACCGGCACCTGGTCCACGATCGGCTTGTCCGGCTTGCCTTCCTGCATCATGTCCCGGCTGAACTCCGACGCGAGCACCACCAAGGTCCGGTCCAGCAACCCCCGCTCCTCAAGGTCCAGCACCAGTTGCGCCACCGCCCCGTCGATCGCCCGCTTCATCTGCACCAGCTTCTCGTGCCCGTGCTCGTGCGTGTCCCAGTTCAGGAACGGGATGTATTCCGTCGTCACCTCCACATAGCGCGCCCCCGCCTCCACCAACCGCCGCGCCAGCAAGCAACCCAGCCCGAACCGCTGCACGTTCGCCTTCTC
This sequence comes from uncultured Verrucomicrobiota bacterium, assembly GCA_903925515.1. Taxonomy (GTDB): domain Bacteria; phylum Verrucomicrobiota; class Verrucomicrobiia; order Limisphaerales; family UBA9464; genus UBA6176. Next base: position 1,306 of record CAIYFP010000617.1, on the reverse strand, counting down.
GTAGCTTCCCTCCCGCGTGAAATCCCCCGTCAACCGACGCGTGAAATCCCATCCGCCCGGCGCGTACTTCGCCACCGTCTCCGGCTTTTCGAGCGTGAGGTCGAAGGCCTTCGCCGAGGGCGACGCCAGCAGCCGGTGCGCGTTGTCCATCGAGCGCACCAACGACTCCCGCTGGGCCGAGCTGCCCAATTGCCCCACCGGCGACGCCTCCAGCATCCTCCGGTAAAACTTGTCCCGGCTTGCGAATCGTCCCGGCGTCATCCCCCGCGCCGGCGCCACCACGTCCTTCGCCGCGTCCGGGAACGGCACGTTGAATGGCCCGTGCTCGCTCCCGAGGAAACCCGCCGTCGTGAACGCCTTCAGCTCCTCGCCCTCGCCCACCTCGAACCGTTGCCCGATGTTGATGAACGCCGGCATCGCCGGGTCACGCGGCCCCAGCGTCCGCGCGATGAACGCCCCAAGGTGCGGGCACGCCACCGTCTGCGGCGGCGCGTAGCCCGTGTGCCATTGGAACTGGTGCCGCGAATGCAGGATGAACCCAAGGTCGCCCGCCGTGTAGCTGCGGATCAACGTCCCCCGGTCCATCACCGTCGCCACCCGCTCCAACCCCTCGCTGAACCGGATCCCGTCCACCGACGTCGGGATCGACGGAAACGTCGAGAGCACCCGGCGCGGGTCCATCCCCTTCTCGAACGGCGTGTACGCCTTCGGATCAAACGTCTCCGTCGCCGCCATCCCGCCTCCCATCCACAGCACGATCACCGAGTCCGCCGTGGACGACAGCCGCCGGAACGCCTCCGGCGCCACGCCCGACGCCCGTGCCAGCCTCGACGGCCCCGCCGCCAGCGCGCCCAGCGTCGCCGCGCCCAACCCCCTCACGAAACCCCGCCGCGTGTAATCCATCTTCATCGCTCGTTCCTTCCCTTCCACCGCCACTCAACGAATGAACTGGAACTCCGGCAACATGGCCATGCTCCAGAGAAAATCCTCCACCGCCTCGGGCGTCGGCTGCTTGCCCAGCAACGCCTCGCTCAAGGCCCGTTCCCGGCTCGTCGGCGGCCGCACCAACGCCCGCCCGAACACCTGGTCCGCCAGCACCCGCCCGTTTGTCCCCCTCGCCGACAAGCGTTCCGCCCCCTTCTTGAGCAACCGCGCCAGCGTGTCGCCGTTCGTCAGTTCCAACGCTTGCAACGTCGTCGCCTGCGACGGGCGCACCGTCGTCACCTGCTCCCGGTTCGGCCTCCCCATGGCCATCAGCAACGGGTCCGCCGACACCAACGCCGCCCGCGCCTGCCCCGCAAGGGGC
>CAIYFP010000616.1 GCA_903925515.1 uncultured Verrucomicrobiota bacterium | reverse complement strand
CCGCCAGCAACGAGGGCATCAGGAACATCTCGATGTCCCTGCTGTGCAACCGTCCCTGCGTGGTGAAGGCAAACGACCGGATCATGCGCCCGTGGCCGGAAAGGTAGGGCAATCCGGCCCCCGCCGGGAAGAACTCGTTCCAGGACGGCATGGCGAGGGCCGGGCGAGGGCGTGCGCCCGGGGGGCCTGGGGGCTGGTGTCGTGTCTCCTCCCTCGCCGGGATGGGATTGGCTCAGGAACGCCCCGGGGCGCGGCGTGAGGACGAGTCCTCCCCGCGGCGGCCCGTGACGGACGAGCGGCGAAACCCCGGGGGCTTGCCATGGGCAACCCGAAGGACGGCGGCCCTTCGAGGCACGACGCTAGGGTTTGCCCTTCGTGATGCGATACAACGCCTTGTCCGTGCGGAGGTAGAGTGAGTCGGTGACGGCGGCGGGGGAGGCCATGATTTGGCCGGGCAGCTTGTTGACAGCGACCCGGCGGAACTGGCGTCCCGGCTCGATCACCGTGGTCCCGCCTTCCCGGTCGCAGAGGTAGATGCGGCCGTCGGCGAGCAGTGGCGACGCGCAGTGGTTGCCACCGAGGCGTTCGCGATACACCTCGGCGCCGGTGCGGGCGTCGAGGCATGTGAACATCCCGCCCGTGTCGGAGACGAAGTAGAGCTCGTCGCCAACGAGGAGAGGGGAGGACATGGTGGGTGCTCCCTTGGCGTACTTCCATGCGTGGGAGGGCGGGTTGGCATCCAGGCGGATGGCATGGACCTCGGAGCGGGCATAGCCGGTGCAGAGGTACATGTTGCCGTGTCCGAACACCGCGCGGGAGGATAGGGAGAAGCCGAGGTTGCCATACTTGACCTTCCACAGCTCGGAGCCGGTGGCGGGCTCGTAGGCGTAGAGCCAGTCGGCGCCCTGGGAGAGGAGCACGTCCTTGCCGTCGAGGCGCATGATGGCCGGGGTGGCGTAGGACTTCTTGAGCTGGGGATTGGCGTTCATCATGCCCGAGCGGCTGGTGCGCCATGCGACCTTCCCGGTCTTCTTCTCGAGGGCGACCACGGACTGCGAGTCGCTGCCGTCGAGGTGGAAGACGAGGTGCTGGCCGGACAGGACCAGGGAGCTGCCGGGGCCATTCTCGTGCATGATGTGGAGGTTGGTATTGGCCCAGAGCACGCGTCCGCTGGAGGAGTCAAGGCCATAGGTGCCGAAGGTCCCGAAGTGGAGGTACACGCGGTCCTTTTCCATCACGCCGGTTGGGGAGGCGTAGCTGTTGAGCGTGTGGACCCATTGGGGGTCGCGCTCGGTGCCGAGGGGCACGGTGCGGAGGAGCTTGCCGTTGCGTCGATCGACGCAAAGGGCCATGAACTCGACCTTTTCCAGCAGCGTGAGGGGTTGGTCGCCGGTGTTGGACTTGAGGCGTCGTTGCACGTCCTCCGGGCGCGCCTCCGTCTCGATCGCGGTGGTGAGCCAGATGCGGTCGCCGTCGATGAGGGGCGAGGACCAACCGCGCCCGGGGAGGTCGCATCGCCATGCAACGTGGGTGTCCGCGGCCCATTGGACCGGCAGGTTGCGTGCTTCTGGAGATGCGTGTCCTTGGCCGCCGGGACCTCGCCACTCGGGCCATTCGAGACCGGACGCGGCGGCGAGGCCGGATGCGAGAAGAGCGACCAAGGCGAACGCCGCGCGCGGATGCTGTGCCATCGACATGATGGGGGCATGCTGGGGATCGCGCCGGGGATTTCAACGGCGAGGATGAGAACGGGACGGGGCCGGGGGGGCGGGGCCGCCCCGGCTGCGTTTCGCATGGGCTCGGCCAGCTTCCGGCAGGACCGTGATTTCGGTGCCGGGCGTCAGCCGTCGGCGGAGGCGCCGTCGGCCTCGTGCTGGGCGAGCTCGCGCTCGCGTGCGGCGAAGGTGCGGCGGGACTTGTCGATGGCGTACTTGCCCAGGACGAGGCGGAGGGGCGCCTGGCCGGACTGGACCATGCGAACGACCAGGGCGGCGGCGCGATGGGGGTCGCCGGGTTGTTTGCCGTCGATCTTGCCGAGGTACTGGGCGAAGCGACCCGCGGTGGACGCGTAGTCGGGCAACGAGGCGGAGGCCCGGGCGATGGACCGGCCAACGAAGTCGGTGCGGAATGGGCCGGGCTCGACGACGGTGACCTTGACGCCGAGCGGGCGCAGCTCCTGGGCGAGGGATTCGCAAAGGCTGGTGATGGCGGCCTTGGCGGCGCCGTAGATGCCGAAGCCGGCGTAGTTGGCGATGGCGGCGGCGGCGCCCATCTGCACGAGGTGGCCGGACTTGCGGGCGCGGAAGTGGGGCAGGACGGCCCGGGCCATGGCGAGCGCCCCGAAGAAGTTGAGTTCCATGGAGGCCCGGGCCTCGGCCTCGGAGCATTCCTCGACGGCCCCGAGGAGGCCCGCGCCGGCATTGTTGACGAGCACGTCGATGTGGCCGGCACGTTGGATGGCCTCCTGCACCACGGCGGCGGGCGCACCGGGCTGGGTGACGTCGAGGGGCAGGGCATGACACAGGTCGGGCGCGCGGCTCGCGATGTCCTCGATGGCGGCGGGGTTGCGGGCGGTGGCGACGACGACGTCGCCGGCGGCGATCGCGGCCTCCGAGATGGCCCGGCCAAAGCCGGACGATGCGCCCGTCACAAGCCAGACGCGCTGGTGGGTATCGGTCATGGGGAGGGAGGTGCCATGGAACCGGGCGGATGCAAGGGACGGGGATCTGGGGGGCGCGGGACGGGGAAGTTTTGTGCAGGCGGAGGCGTGGCGGGTCGAAGACGAGAAAGGAACGAAGCCATGCCGCTCTACGAATACGTGTGCAAGAAGTGCCAGAGGAAGTTCAGCGAGGTGCTCAGCATCCGCGAGCACGACACGAAGAAGGTCGAGTGCCCGCAATGCAAGGGGACGGAGCTTGAGAAGGTGATCGAGCCGTTTTACGCGAAGACGGCAAGCAAGACAGGCGGTTGGTGAGGGGGCCGCGTGCGGCATGCCGACGGCGTGGGGGCCATGTGCGCAAGGGCCGTGGGGCGTTGCCGGCGATGCTTGCCGAGGTTCTTGGACGCCTTGCCCATTCACCGCAGGCGCAGGATCCAGCGGACGAGCACGGGCGCGGTGACGACGCGGGTGCCGGGCGGAAGCCGCTGGATGGTGTCATGGATGGCCTCCATGGGGCCGCCGCGGTCGCGGAAGGACCACGCATGCACCTGGACGAGGGCGTAGGCGTCTGTGGAGCGAAGCGGGTCGTCGGGTTGCTGGGCGATGGCGGCTGCGACGCCCTCGGGAAGCCAGTCGGGGCGAAGGGAGCCGTCGGGGCGCCGTTCCTCCCAGAGGAGGTGGCGATAGGCGACGACGGGCTTGCCGTGATGCCATGAGACGGCGCCGCGTCGGCGGTTGTAGGGGGCGTAGTCCTTGTAAAGGACGCCCTCGACGTGGGGCTCGGCGAGGAGAGGGGCGACCTCGGAAGGGTCCCCGCCGTCATTGAGGACGCTGGCGACCGAGAGGTCGGCGGCCTTCATGAGTTGTGCGGACTCGTGGGCGGCGACGGAGGGCTGGGGGTGGACGTGGGGGAAGTAGTATCCGCCGCCGCTGGGGCCGGCGACGAAGGCGTCGTTGGGGGTGGCGGAGTTGCGGAGCCATGCGTCGGCGGTGGGCGCCCATTTGCGGAGCTGGGGGGCTAGCTCCCATGTGACGGGGAAGGAGCCGCGGCGCGGGCTGGACCAGAAGCCCTTGGCCTCGGTGAACCCGCCGAGGAGCCACTGGAGGTTGTCGCCGTCGGAGATGACGAACGCGACGACGCGCTGGCCGGGGGCGGGAGGGGTTGGCGCGGGAGCGTGCGCGGGTGGGTGCGGGGGCTTGGGCGCTACGAGCCAACGATGGGCGGAAAGGTTGAGAGCCCAGTCGGCGGGCAGGACCCAGCCGCCGCCCTTGGAAACGGAGGCGACGAACTCCCGTTCGTCGGAGCCCCAGCCGAGGACGTCGGTGTTGGGGCCAAGGGAGCGGACCATGTCCGGGAGGGGAAGCTCGCCCGGGAACCGGGGCTCGAAGTCCACCCATGCGCCGAGGGCGACGGCGAGGTCGCGGAGGTGGAGGGGCTTGGAGTGAGGTTGATGGATGAGGATGTTGCGTGCGGCGGCGTTTCCATGCCGTGCGAAGGCTCCATGCGGGGCGTCGCGAACGTCGAGGGCCTCGGCGAGCCCGGCGAATTGGGCCTTCGGGAGGAGGGATTCGTCGATCACGAGCCAGCCGTGTTGCCCGGCCATGGAGGTGGCGAGGTTGAGGGAGGAGTCGGAAACGCGGCAGGTGACGAATCGTTCCAGCGCGTGCCTGTTTTCGCGGATCAACTGCCATGGGTCCGGGACCGGGCGGACGTGGAATTGGTTGGCGACCGATTCCATGACGCGGGCGTTGAGGCCGCCGGACTTGAGCCATACGGCGGGCCTCGTTCGGTTGAGGACTCCTTGTGCGGAGGCAAGGAGCGCTTGCTCCGGGGGCTTGAGGCCGGCCGGGTCGAGGACATGGAGGATGTCCACGGCGCGAAGCAGCGGGGCGAGGAGGACGACGGCCGCGAGGATGGCGCATGGGAGCCGAGTCATGGGTCGCGCGGGAGGGGGTCAGAAGGCGGGTGCCATGGCATCCACGACGGGGGCGGCGGCCACGGACAACATGACGCGCTCGATTTCCTCGTTGGTCCCGGCGATGGGCCTGCCGTCGTAGCGATAGAACGAGAGGGGGCGGCCGGCGACGGCGGGGTTGGGGATGCGGATCCAGTCGGGGCGGAGCGGGTGGACGGGGGGGTTGAGGGTTGGGGTTTCGATGACGACCTGGGTGGGGACGGAGGTTGCGGCGGCGATGTGCATGAAGGCGGTGTCCACGGAGACGAAGGCGCGGGCGCGCGAGACCAAGGCGGCGGCGGCCCGGATGGAGGGGGCTTGCGCGACCCGGACCAGGCCGGGGGGAAGGGCGCGTTGGATGGCGTCGTGGGCGTCTTGTTCGCCGGGGCCGCCGAAGGCGACGATGGGCACGTCCGGGAGACGTGCGTGCCAAAGGCGGGCGAACTCAACCCAGCGCTGCACGGGCCACCGCCGGAGGGCGAGGTTCTTCGTGCCGCCGGACCCGACATGGACGCCGAGCCATGGGGTTTGGTGGAGGCCTTGCGAGCGGCACCATGACTCGGCCCATGCGTGGTCGGCTTCGGCGAGGAACAACTCGTAGCGGGGCTGCGTGGTGATGCGTGGGACGCCGAGGAGGTCCACGAGGCGGAGGTTGTTCTCGGCGCAGGAGACGGAGTAGTCCTGGGGGATGGAGTCGGTGACGAGGCCGCGGTCGAGAAGGCAGTGGTTCTCGTAGCGGTGGCTGGAGCGGCGCCTTGCGCCGACCCACCGTGCGACGGCGCGGTACGCGCGCCGGCCCTGCGGGTGAAGGGTCAGGGAGAGGTCGGGCCGGGGGTGGCGGAGCGACGTGAGGAATCGGATGCCTTGGAGCCCTGGACGCTCGATCAGGTTGAAGGCGTGGACGTGGTCGATGTGGGGGTTGCCTTCGAGCAACTGGGCGCTGCCGTGCCACATGACGACGACCTCGATCCGGGCGCCGGGGAGATGGGCGCGGAGCTCGCGGAGGACGGGCGTGGCCATGAGGGTGTCGCCGATGCCGGCCATGCTGAAGACCAGCACGCGTGACGGCATGGGATCGAGGACATGCATGGCCTCAGCGGTTCCATGCGCCGGACGTCCCGGCGATTCCGGCGCGTCCGATGGGAACCAGCCGTGCCTCGTCTGGCAGGCGAAGGCCGCCCGCGTTGCGGAAGGTGAACTGCCTTTGGTGGGGCGGCAGGACGATCATGGACCATGCGATGCCGCGTCGGACTTGGAGGGCGAAGGAACGGGCGGGTGCGCCGGGGCGCATGGCCCAGTCGAGGCGTAGTTCGCCGGGCGTGCGCCTGCCAGCCGAGAAGGTTGCGAGGGCCGGGGCGTTGGTGTTGAGCCATGGGCTTGCGGGCACGACGGCGGGGTCTTGCTTGAAGCGTGACTTCAGCAGGGGCACGACGCCCCCCTTGTTGTCCATGAGGCTCCGCATGTTCCAGAGCAGGAGCCCGTCGGCGCCGGCGGGCTCGGCCACGAGGGAGGCTTGCGCGCCGATTTCCCTTGCGTTGCGGTCCGTGCCGATCCGTGCGGCGGCGATGCCGGCGTAGAGGTGTCGGCCCATCAGGTTCTGGGCGGCCCACCAGTGCATGAGGACATGGAAGCTCTGGGCTGGCGGGTCAATGTTCCAGTAGAGCTGGGGCGCAAGGTAATCCACCCAGCCCTCGACGAGCCAACGCCGCGCGTCCGCGTGCAGGGAGTCGAAGGCGTCGAGGCCGCGGATGCCGGGCGGGACGTTGTTGCGCCAGATGCCGAAGGGGCTGATGCCGAACTGGACCCATGGCTTGGTTCCATGGACCGCGGCGGAGGCATCCCGCACGAAGCCGTCCACGTTCAGGCGACGCCATGCGCCGCGGTCCATGCCCTTGCCGTGCTCGCGGTAGCTTGCGTCATCCGGGAAGGGTACCCACCCGCCGGGGCCGTCCTTGATGGGATACGGGTAGAAGTAATCGTCCATGTGAAGTGCATCGATGTCGTAGCGCCGGACCATGTCGGCGATGACGGCGAGCACGTGGCGGCGGACCTCGGGCGAGCCGGGGTCCATCCAGACTTGGTTGCCGTAGGCGATGGCCGCGTCGGGGAGCCGGCGAGCGAGGTTGCGAGGGGCCGCGGGGGACTTGGACGTCTCGGCCTTGGCCCGGAACGGGTTGATCCAAGCATGGAACTCCATGCCGCGCTCGTGAGCGGCCTCGATCGCGAAGGCCATCGGGTCCCATTTGGGGGAAGGCGGCAATCCCTCCCGTCCGGAGAGGTATTCCGACCATGGCTCAAGGCCCGACAGGTAGAGGGCGTCGCCTTGGGGGCGGACCTGGAGGACGACGGCGTTGAGGCCGATGTCTGCGGCGAGCTTGATTTGGGCGAGGAGTTCCTTTTGTTGGCGCGCGGCGTTCAAGCCAGGCCTCGAGGGCCAGTCGATGTTGCCCTTCGTGGCGATCCATGCGCCGCGGAGCTCCCGGCGGAGCTCGGGCGGGCCCGGGATGGCCGAGAGGGATGGCGGTGCGGCCTCCATGCAGAAGGCCGCGCACCCCGCGCCGATGGCACGGGCCATCCACCCTTTCCATTTTGGGAATCGCACCGTTCGGACGGTGCCCCGGGGCGGCATGGGCGGGCAAGGCGGCGTTGCGGGGGCACCGATCCCCGCGCAAGCAGGCTTGAAGCGCCCGGTTCCAACCTCACACCGCGACGCGGGAAGGTTGAACGAGCCGTTGCCCCTTGCGCCTTTCCGTCTCCTGACTGCCCAGCCTTCCCGTTGTTCCCCGGGGTCGTGCGGGTTTTTGGGAGGTTCGGCCGACCCGGGACGCCACGGGATGGACGACGAGCGCCGTGAGCCCGGGACGATGCCTAGGCTTGCCTTTTGCCGGGGGCATCCTCAGGGTCCCGCGAGGTTTCGGAACACGAGATTGGGATTGAGCACGGCCCCATGTGGCGGGGCAGAGAACAAATTATGAGCGATTCGCAGGACCTGACGTTGGACCTTGAGAAGGCCTTCCTCCCTTCGTGGGCGCAAAAGCCCGAGGACCCCAATCGGTATGCCCGGTATGATGGGCCGGACGCGAGGGGCCGCGACGATCGGAGGCGCGACGACCGCGGTCCGCGGCGCGATTTCGGAGGCGGCGGCGGGGGGGGTGGTGGCGGAAGGTTTGGCGGCGGGGCCGGCGGGCGTCGAGACGGGCGTGGCCCTGGCGGGGTTGGATTTGGGCGCCGCGGGCCCGGCGGTGACCGCGACGGCGTCCGGGGGCCCAGTCCGGGAACGCCCCGGACGGGGATTGTGCCGGGGAACGGGGCCCAGGGATTGAACTGGGATCCGGCGGCGGCGGGTGCGCGCGACCGTCGTGGTGGGCCCGATCGCCGGGGGCCGCGTGGCCGCGACGGCGGGCGCGACATGCGGGGGCCGCGTCCGGAGCCCTTGGTGCCCGTGGAATGCAGCTTCGTGCCCGAGCCCAACGGCGTGGCGTCGCTGGCGAAGCAAATCCGGCTGAGCTGCCGGGCGTATCCGCTGTTCGAGGTGGCCGCGTTGGTGGTCCAGAAGCCCGATCGCTACGAGGTGGTGCTGCGCGTGATGCGGGACAAGGAGGGCAAGGCTCGGCAACCGTTGTTTGGGTGCTCGCTGGACGACACCGTCTGGTTGTCGGAGGCGGATGCCGTGCGGCATGTGCTCTCGCAACACTTCGACACGTTTTACTCGACCGAGAAGCTTGCGACGGACGCTCCGAAGGGCACCTACACGTTCGTGGCCCAGTGCGGGATCAGCGGCGAGGTGCTTGGCCCGCCCAACTACCACGGCTACCAGGAGCGCCTGCGTCGCATCCATGCGGAACGTTTCAACCGCATGCCATTCGACGTGTACAAGTCCCGGGTCCGCATCGTGAAGGACGAGGCCGTGGTGAAGCAGTGGCTGGAGTCCCAGAGCTTCCGGGCCGAGTACACGGCCTTGAACGTGCCCGAGCCGGTCAAGTTCGCCTCGCGCGAGGAGGTGGAGGTGCATTTCCGGGAAACGCATGCGGCGAACCTGATCCGCGAGGTGGACTCGGCGCCGGTGAAGCGCGAGCTGATGGGCCGGTTGCCGGCGCCCCTCCAGGCCGTGGTCCGGGTGTCCCTCGATCGCGAGCGTCGTTTCCCCATCCGCACCGGGACGGCCCTGTCGCAGGCCTTTGCCAACATCGGGCTCCAGTTCTTCAAGCGCGACCGGAACATCGTGCACGTTGCCGTGGCCCGGCCGCACCACCTCGACATGGAGACGCAGGTCGTCTCGGACGGCGTGAGGAAGATCGTGGGGTACATCGCCGCGAACCCGAGCACGTCGAGAAAGCAGTTGATTGACGCCCTCGCGCCATCGTCCGGGGCCGGGGTGGTGCCCGTTCCAGCGCCGGTCCCGCAGGGTGTCCCGGCCGGGGAAGCATCGGCCGCCGGGGCCCCTGCTGCGTCGCCGGAAGCGGCCCCAGCCGCGGCCGAGTCACCGGTGCCAACACCGCCCGCCATGACTCCCGAGCGCGACGCGCTGCTGAACGACCTGCACTGGCTGCTGCATCAAGGGCACGTCATCGAGTTCAGCACGGGTCAGATGGAGCTGGCGCAGAAGCCGGCAGCCCGGCCGGAGCCCAGCGCCGGCCCTGCCCCTGCGGAAGGCCAGCGTCGGCAGGGTGGGCGCGCCGAGAAGCCGCCACGGCAGCTCCGGCCCGACCGCACGCCATGGTCTCGCAAGCATGGCCTGATGGCGGTGACCACCCCGGGCTACCCGGCATACATTGCGCTCCCGCAGCTCGCGGGCGTCTAGTGTCGTGTCTCACCAATCGCTGGTGTTTCGTTGCTCCAAGAATGCCCCGGGGCAAGGCGTGAGGACGGAGCCTACCCGCAGCGGTCTGTGACGGACGAACAACGAAGCCCCGGGGCATTATTGGAGCAACCCGAAGGGCCGCGGCTCTTTTCGCGTCCCACGTCGTGGCTCGCTCCTCACAGACCTCTGCGGGTCTGCTCGTCCCTCGCGCCGCGTTGG
>CAIYFP010000615.1 GCA_903925515.1 uncultured Verrucomicrobiota bacterium | reverse complement strand
GTTGTTGCTGGCGCACCTTGGGCTGAGGCTGCCGCGGGGATCGCGGCTGGTGGAAAATGTAGTGGAGAAAACGGGGTGCTGATTTTGGGAAACCCCAGCGAAACCAGTGAAACAGCCTCTACAACTGCGGAACTTGGGCTACAACGCGGACTGGCGCAGTCCAATCTCACCCGAGGGGTGAGGTCTCGGATGGATTCCACAGGGCGTTTCTGCCTTGATAGGTCGGCCATTTCGTTGCCTTGAAGCCCTATTGACCTGCCGCCTTTAGGCTCAATCGACTCCCCAGCACAACGCGTAACACAATCGTCACGCTTGAGACATATCTGCGTCACGACCCGGAGGCGTGCTTGGGCCACATGTTTTCACTCAAGAAACTGGTCGGGGGCGAAGAGGTTTTTTTCGAGCTGCTCGAAAAGAGCGCCGAGGAAGCCAGGGAGAGCGTGGACCTGCTCGTCCGTCTCCTCGCCAAGCCCGAGGCCGGAAGCCTCGACGACTTCGCCCTGCTCCGGAAAAAGGACAAGCGCATCACCGAGGAAATCAGCGAACGCCTGACCACCACATTCGTCACCCCCCTCGAACGCGAGGACATCGAGGCCCTCAGCAACGCCCTCTACAAGATCCCCAAGACCCTCGAGAAGTTCGGCGAACGCCTCCTCCTCTGCCCCGAGCGCGTCCGCAAGACCGACTTCTCCCGCCAGGCCGGCCTCCTCCTCAAGGCCGCCGACGTTGTCCTCGTCATGGTCAAGGCCCTCCGATCTTCCCCGGACCTCGAGAAGGTCAAGGAACAGAACGACCGCCTCCAATACCTCGAGGGCGAGGCCGACAAGCTCATGATCGACCTGCTTCGCGACCTGTACGCCGGCCAAAAGGACGCCGTGAGCGTCATCGCCCTCAAGGACCTCTACGACCTCCTCGAAAAGGTCATCGACCGTTGCCGCGACTCCGGCAACGTCATCTTCCACATCGTCCTCAAGAACTCCTGAAGCCCGCCCCAAGGGATTCGCATGGCGCTCATCCTCACCGTGATCGTGGTGGCGTTGGTGTTCGAGTACATCAACGGCTTCCATGACACCGCCAACTCCATCGCCACCGTCGTCTCCACGAAGGTCCTGACGCCGCGCCTCGCCATCCTGATGGCCGCAGTGACCAACCTCGTGGGTGCCCTCTACGGCACCGCCGTCGCCAAGACCATCAGCTCGGGCGTGCTCGACTCCAAGCTCGTGCCCGCAGAGTGGGCCTCATGGATGCTCATCTGCGCCCTCGGAGGCGCAATCGTGTGGAACCTGCTCACGTGGTGGTTCGGTCTTCCTTCGAGCTCCAGCCATGCCCTGATCGGCGGCCTCATTGGCGCCGGCATCGCCGCCGCCAGCAACAACGCCGCCGTCGTCATCCTCAGCCGCCCCAAGGACGGCGTGCCGTGGTACAAGTTCGACGGCATCCTCTACAAGGTCATCATCCCGATGTTCCTCTCCCCGGTCATGGGCTTCCTCGTCGGGCTGGTCATCATGACCCTGCTTTACCTGTTGCTCCGCACATGGAGCCCCAAGTGGGTCTCGCGCGTGTTCGGGAAGGCCCAGCTCGCCAGCGCCGCCTACATGGGCTTCTCCCATGGCAGCAACGACGCCCAGAAAACCATGGGCATCATCGCCCTCGCGCTCGTGGGCACCCAGGCCGGGCTCCTCGACCAACTCCCCCCGTGGCTCGACTTCCTCCGCCATCCCATGATGAAGGATGCTGCCGGGAAGGAAGGCATCGCCACGTGGATCAAGGTCACCTGCGCCCTGACCATGGCGGCCGGCACCGCCGCCGGCGGCTGGAAGATCATCAAGACCATGGGCCACAAGATGGTGAAGCTTCAGCCCGTGCACGGCTTCGCGGCCGAGACCACCGCCGCCACCGTCCTCATGACCGCCGCGCATTTCGGCATGCCCGTCTCCACCACCCACGCCATCACCACCAGCATCATGGGCGTCGGCTGTGCCAAGCGCTTCTCCGCCCTCAACCTCTCCGTCGTCGAACGGATCCTCTGGGCATGGGTTCTCACCCTCCCCATGACCGCGCTCGTCGCCTACGGGCTCTTCCGCCTCGTTCGCTGGCTCGCCTAGTCTCCCCGCAGCTTCCCACCGAAGGCCGGCAAGCTTCCGCACCCGGCTCCCTGTTTCCATGCCCGGATTCCGACACCAAATCGCCACTCAATCGAAACTCGCCCATCACTCCATGAACATCCGAAAGCCATCTTTCCCCCGCCGCCAACGAATCTTGGCCGCATCCTGCATCACCCTCGCCGCCACGGCCGCCCTGGGAGATGACACCGCCCTCCTCCGCTTGCTCCGAGTCCTCCGCGACCAAGGCACCATCACTGCGGCCCAGTACGAGGAACTCCGAGCAGCATCGGAGGCCGATGCCAAGGGCAAGGCGCCCACCCCTGCGATTCCTTCCCAGGCGTCGCCCAAGCCGCGGCACCCACGGCCACTCCGACACCGGCTACCCCTGCCTCCCCGGCCGCCAACGCCGATCCTTCCAAGCCCACGCTCACCGCTTCCACCCACGCCACGCCGGCCGTTACCCCCAAGGCCGCCCCCAAGTGGTCCGACAAGCTCAGCATCCGCGGCTACGTCCAGTTCCGCTACAACGCCATCCTCGACGAGTCCGGCCCCGGGCTGAACGTGCCCAACGACCGATCCGTGTCGCAGACGGACTCGTTCATGATTCGCCGCGGCCGACTCATCCTGAGCGGCGACGTCTCCGACCACGTCTTCCTCTACATCCAGCCCGACTTCAACGCGACGCCCACGGATGGCCAGTTCTCGGTCCAGTTGCGCGACATCTACGCCGACGTCTCCTTCGACAAGGCCAAGGAGTACCGCGTGCGACTGGGCCAATCCAAGGTCCCGTTCGGGTTCGTCAACATGCAGTCCAGCCAGAACCGGGCGCCGCTGGAACGCGCCGATGCCCTCAACTCCGCCGTCGAGGGCGAACGCGACATCGGCGCCTTCTTCTATTGGGCTCCCGCCGAGGTTCGCGAACGATTCCGCACCTTGGTCTCCTCCGGCCTCAAGGGTTCCGGAGACTACGGTGTGGTCGGCCTCGGCATCTATTCGGGACAGGGCCTCAATCGCTCCGACCGCAACGGCGACCTCCACGCCGTGGCACGGGTCAGCTACCCGTTCGAGCTTCCCAACGGCCAAATCTTCGAGCCCGGCCTCCAGGCCTATACCGGCCGCTTCGTGGTGGACACGCTCGCGGTCACCGCTCCCGACGGAGCATCCATCCGACCCGTCGCCCGCGCCGATGGCATCGCCGACGAACGCGTCGCCGCCACGGCCGTGTGGTATCCCAAGCCCCTCGGTTTCGAGGCGGAATGGACCGTCGGACGCGGGCCAACCCTCTCCGACGACTTCCGGCGCATCGAGTCCAGCTTCCTCCAGGGCGGCTACATCCAGGCCAACTACCTCGGCAAGGCAGGCAACTCCACCCTGTTCCCCTTCGTTCGCTACCAATGGTACGAGGGCGGCCGGAAGTTCGCTCGCAACGCCCCCGCATCCCGCGTCAGCGAGATCGACTTCGGCATCGAATGGTCGCCATGGAAGGACCTCGAGGTCGCCGTCGCCTACACCCACGCCTTCCATCGCACCAACACCTCCGTCTCCCCCTACTCGGACGCCGCCGACTCCGACCGGATCGGAATGCAGGTCCAGTGGAGCTACTAGGGCTCGGGGCGTGTCTCACACGCCGCAGGTGCCGGGTTGATCCAAGAAAACCCCGGGGCGATTCGACCAAGGTTGCCTTGAAAAGCCACGGCCGAGGCTAGCTCGCTTGCCCTGCGTCCCGAGTCCGCGCCAGCAAGGCCAGTCCCGCCATCGTCAGCAGCCCGTTCGCCAACAGCAGTTCCGTCCCGAACCGATAGCCGCCCAGCCATTGGGCCGAGTTGGATGCAATCCATGCGCAGGCCATCGGCGCGGCCACGCAAACCACCGGCAACCACGGGCCGCCCACCCGAACCCGCGTGCCCAAGCCCAGTGCAAACAGCCCCAGCAACGGTCCGTACGTGTAGCTCGCCAATCCCATCACCATGTCGATCACCGGCACGTTCCCGCCTTGATACGACTTCAAGACGAGGATCACCCACAACAACACCACCGCGAACCCCACATGCACCCGACGCCGGATTCGCGCACGCCCCGCCTCCCCAAGATCCTCCCTCGTCTCCAGCCCGAGGAAGTCAAAGCAGAACGACGTCGTCAGCGTCGTCAAAACCGAGTCCGCGCTGTTGAACGTGGCCGCCGTCAATCCCACCACGAACACCACCGCCGCCAGCGTCCCCAGATGGTGCAACGCCAATTCCGGGAACACATGGTCCGTCGCCGTCGGCAGCACGATCCCCTTCTCCCGCGCATGCGCATGCAACAACCATCCGAGGAACAGGAAGCAAAGATTGACCGGTACCTGCACCATGGCGAACGCATACAAGTTCTTCCGCGCCTGCCGCGCATCCGGGCAGGACAGGGTCTTCTGCATGTTGTTCTGGTCCAACCCCGTCATCACCACCGTGATCGCCATGCCCGCGAGGATTTGCTTCCAGAAATAGCCCGGCGAACGCCAGTCCCAGTCGAACACCCGCGTCATGTCGCTCCCCCACGCCCTGCCCATCAACCCCGCCGCCCCCAAACCCATGTCCGTGCCGATGATCACCACCGACATCACCAACCCCAGCACAAGGAACCCGCTCTGCAACAGGTCCGTCCATACCAGCGTCCGGATGCCGCCCCGGATCGTGTAGGCCAACATCAATGCGAGGATGCAGGGCACCGCCACCCAGAACGGCACGCCCAACGGATCAAACACGAACCGCTGGAACACGTTCGCCGCAAGGTACAGCCGCGCCGCCGCTCCCAGCACCCGCGACACAAGGAAGATCGTCGCCCCCGTCCTCTGGGCCGTGACCCCGAACCGCTGGCCGAGGAACCCGTAGATCGACGTCAGGTTCAGCCGGTAGTACAGGGGCACCAACACCTCCGCGATCACCACGTACCCCAGCACGTAGCCCACGACCATCTGGAAATACCCGAACGCCTTCGCCGCCACCTGCCCCGGCACCGAGATGTACGTGACCCCAGACAAGGAGTCCCCAATCAGTCCAAACGCCACCACCCACCATCGCGACTCGCGGTTGCCAAGGAAGTAGCCGGAGGCATCCGCCCGCCGACCCGTCCACCACGCCACGCCGCACACGGCCCCAAAATAGGCCGCCGCAATTGCAAGAATTAGCCACGGACTCATGCCAGACCCGGTCCCGGACGACCCGCCAGCACGCGCCGCCCCAACCCGCCCCACCCATCCGGCTTCCGGGACCGCGCATCCTCGACTTCATCCCCATGCCGTTCCATGCAAGCCCTTCCCTCAACTCTTCCGTGCCCTCGCAAGGGCCTGTCGCATGTCCCGCTCGTCCTCGCGCCGGCGCAATTCATGGCGCTTGTCCCGCGCGTCGCGCCCTCGCCCGACGGCAAGGCGCACCTTGATGCGGTTGCCCTTCCAGTACAATGCCAGCGGGACCAGCGCATGGCCCTTGATGTTGGACAAGGCCTCCAGCCTGCAGATCTCGGACTTGTTCAGCAGCAACCGACGCGGCGTCTTCGGCGCGTGGTTGTGGATGTTCCCGTGCGAGTACTCGTCAATGTGCGCGTTGTGCAGCCAGGCTTGGCCGCGCTCCACCTTCGCAAATGCATCGGAAATCTGCGCGCGCCCCGCCCGCAACGCCTTCACCTCCGTTCCACGGAGCACCAAGCCCGCCTCGATCGTCTCAAGGACCTCGTAGTCGTGACGCGCCCGGGCGTTCTGTAGGATGTCGGCCATCGCCGGGTCCATGGCCCAGCCGGAACGCGACGCCGCGCATCAAGCAAGGCCTCGTCGCACCCTTGCAACTAGGTCGTGATCTCGGGATCGCTCAACGTCCACCCCAGCTTGCCCTCGATGATCTCCGTCAACGCGATGTCAGCCACGCCCATCGTCGGTGGCACTTCCACCATCGGACGACTCGCGCCCCCGCCGCCATTGAGCTGCCGCACACGGCGAGAAACAAGATTCACCAACACATGCGGGTTGCCCACCTTCTCCATCGCACGCTTCGTCAATTCAGAGTTCATTCCAAAATCGTTCCCAGACCGAACCGTAACCGTATCCATCCCCCATTCCTGCGACAACGGCTAATTCTGCCCGTCCCAACGCTCATCCAGCCCAGACGTCGGAGCCTCCCTTCCCGCCTCCCCGACTCCCCGCTTCCCGCCTCCCGTTTCCCCCTCAACGCCAACGGCGCCGCCCCAGCAACGCCTCATGGCAGAACATCGAGGCCCATTCCCGTGCCTCCGCCTGCTCCAGCCTGCCGCCGCCCCGGATCTCGGTCCGGCCCCCACGCAACCGCACCACCCGCGCCGCCCCGAAGGTCGCCACCACCTGCACCTCTTCCTCCGAACGCCTCACCCAATCCATTCGCATGGTCATGGGATCACCTTCGCATTCCGCCGAGGACATCCGCTGTCCTACCCTTCTCGAAGGTTGAACCCGAGGGCGCAAACGAGGCCCGCATCCTGGCCGTCCTCCCCGGGAAGCCCGAGCGGCCCCCATTCCACGCTCGCCACGCTCCCCGCCACGCGGGAACACTCCTGCCCCTCAGCGCATGAAGAACGTCGTCCTGCTCGGAAGCACCGGCTCGATCGGCACTAGCACCCTCAAGGTCGTCGAGGACCTCCCCGGCGAGCTCCGTCTCGTTGGGCTCGCGGCCGGCAACAACGCCGACCTCCTCGTTGATCAAGCCCTCCGCCATCGGCCCGCGCTTGTGTCCATCCATGACCCCATCAGGGCCGCCGCACTTTCCTCTCGCCTTGAGGGCATCCCCGTCGTCTCCGGCCCCGACGGACTCCTCCAGCTCGCCACCCTGCCCGAGGCCCACGTGGTCCTCATCGCCATCGTCGGCACCGCCGGGCTCGCCCCGGCCCTTGCTGCCATCCGCGCCGGCAAGGACATCGCCGTCGCCTCCAAGGAGATCCTCGTGATGGCCGGCCAGATCGTCATGGAGGAGGCCCGTCGCCATGGCGTCCGCGTCCTCGCCGTCGATTCCGAGCACTCCGCCATCTTCCAATGCCTCGACGGCAGGCCGCCCTCCTCCGTCCGCAACCTCTGGCTCACCGCATCCGGGGGCCCGTTCCGGGACGCGTCACTCTGGCCCATGGACGCCCTCGCCAAGGTCACCCTCCACCAGGCCCTCAAGCATCCCTCGTGGGTCATGGGCCGCAAAATCACCCTCGATTCCGCCACCCTCTTCAACAAAGGCCTCGAAATGATCGAGGCCCGCTGGCTCTTTGACGTCGAGATGGACCGCGTCCGCGTCGTCGTCCACCCCCAGTCCGTCGTTCATTCCATGGTCGAGTTCATCGACGGCTCCATCCTCGCCCAGCTCTCCTCCCCGGACATGTGCCTGCCCATCCAGTACGCGCTCACCTACCCCGGCCGCTCCCCCAACCAACGCGTCTCGACCGACTTTGCCCGCATCGGCTCCCTCACCTTCGAAAACCCGGATACCGACCGCTTCCCCGCCCTTGAGCTCGCGCGGCGCGCCGGGACCGTCGGCGGCACGCTCCCCGCCGTGCTCAACGCCGCCAACGAGGTGGCCGTCGAACGCTTCTGCAACAACGACATCGGCTTCGCCCAAATCACCGAGACCGTCGCACGCGTCATGGACAACCACGTCGTCATCCCCCAGCCCTCCCTGGCCGAGATCCTCTCCACCGACCAATGGGCGCGCGACGCCGCCCACGCCATCCGGTTCCCATGAGACCTCCCCACGCCACGCCGGCGCCACGCCACGCACAAGCCCTCCCCGCCCCGCGCGCGTTCACCCTCGTCGAGCTGCTCGTCGTCATCGCCATCATCGCGATCCTCGCCGGGCTGCTCCTCCCCGCCCTCGGAAAGGCCCGCTCGCGCGCGCTCGCCTCCGCCTGCTCCAACAACATCCGAACCCTCCAGCTCGCCTCCCAGCTCTACGCCGACGACCACCACGACCGCCTCGTCAACAACCATGGCGTCGGCGAAACACGCTCCCTCCGCCGCAACTGGGTGAACAACGTGCTCAACTGGGAGGACAGCCCGGAGAACACCAACAACGCATTCCTCACCGGGGCGCTCCTCGGCTCCTATTCCGGCCGCAGCGCGCCCGTCTTCCGCTGCCCCGCCGACGCAGCCCGTTGCCTCGTCGGCCTCCGCAACCGTTCCTTCTCCCTCAACTCCCTCGTCGGCGACCCCGGCGAGCTCACCAACCGCTTCAACCCGTCCTTCATCCAGTTTTTCAGGGACACCGACCTCGTGCGCCCCGCCCAGACCTTCACGTTCCTCGACGAGCACCCCGACACCCTCAACGACGGCTTCTTCATGAACCGCCTCGAGGAAGCCCCGCGCTGGGGCAATCTCCCGGCCTCCCATCACAACGGGTCCGGCAACCTCGCCTTCGCGGACGGCCACCTCGAAACCCGTCGATGGGTGGTCACCGGCCCCGAGGGCACCGTGCGCCCGCCCATCAAGGGCGGCGCCGGCGGGATCTTCCCCGCCCAGCCCACCACAGACTGGGACTGGCTCCTCGAACGTACTTCATCCCGGAAATGAACGCCTCTTCCACCCCCGCGACCACGGTGCCCCCCCATTCCGTCGCCCCGACGCCACGCCTCGACTCGCACCAGCATTTCTGGCGCTACTCCCCCGAGGAGTATCCATGGATCCCCCACGGCTCCGCCCTCGAACACGACTGGCTCCCGCACGACCTCGACGCCCTCCAAAAACCCCTCGCTCTCGATGGCTCCATCGCCGTCCAAGCAAGACAATCGCTCGCTGAATCCGACTGGCTCCTCGGCCTCGCCGACGCCAACCCGCGCATCCGCGGCGTCGTGGGCTGGGTGGATCTTCGGTCGCCGGACGTCGGGCGAGACCTCGCGCGACTCGCGCGTCACCCCAAGTTCGTCGGCGTCCGCCATGTCGTGCAGGACGAACCGGAGGACGACTTCATCCTCGGCACCGCCTTCATGGAGGGCATCCGGCGCCTCCGCGACTTCGACCTTGCCTACGACATCCTCATCTTCCCGGGTCAGTTGCCCGCCACGCTCCGCTTCGTGGAACGGTTTCCTGATCAACCCTTCGTCCTCGACCACATCGCCAAGCCCCACATCAAGGAAGGCTCGCTCCAGCCGTGGGCAGACCAAATCAAGGCGCTCGCGCGCTTCCCCAACGTCGTGTGCAAGGTGTCGGGCATGGTCACGGAGGCCGACCATGCCGGGTGGAAGCCCGCCGACTTCACGCCGTACCTGGAGGTCGTCATGGAGGCCTTCGGGCCGGGCCGCCTGATGTTCGGCTCGGATTGGCCCGTGTGCCGTCTCGCGGCCTCCTACGAAGCCGTCGAAGGACTCGTGCGCGACCATGTCCGGGGCTGGGACGCCATGGACCAAGCCGCCTTCTGGGGCGGGACGTGCTCGGCCTTCTACGGGGTCTGAGGGTTGGCCCGGGAGAAGCAAGCCCCGCGTGGCGCGCATCCAGTCGCGTGGGGGATGGTGGGCGAGGAGGGATTCGAACCCCCGACCAACTGCGTGTAAGGCAGCTGCGCTAACCGCTGCGCCACTCGCCCGTCATCAACCCGCACGTTGCCTACCAAGCAAGCCAGCCGTTGGCGACACCAATCTCCCCGTCATCGCCCGGGCACGGAAACCTCCAGCGACACGCGCTCGACGTCGTCCTGCGTCCGTCCCGAGAACCGGGCCCGCACCACGTCGCCGGAATCGATGACGTCCACCAGGCCGAAGCACCCCTCGCCCTTGCGCGGCGCATACACCCCCGCCGAGTAGGGCCCGCCCTTGATGCTCCACGTCTGGTCCAACGGCGCCGCCGCAAAAACCGGGATGGGGGCGCCGCCGCCCTTCGCAAAATCCGTGTTTCTGCCGTCGTCCGCCGCCAGTGCATGCATGTCGCCATGCAGGATCACCAACCCGCGGATGCGCTGGTCGCGGACGAACGTCGCGAGCTCCTCCCGCTCCGCCGCGTACCATGCCCACGAATCCCCGGTCGGCTTGGACGGCCTCGCCCCGTGGTTCGTCGTGTAGGCCAGCGTCTCGTGGTGAATGTAGCCCAGCAAATTCGTCGTGACCGGCCAGTAATGGTTCGTCTGCGTGGTGCCGTTCCATGGGACGGGCGTCACCCAAAAGATCAGTGGAAACGCCCCGTTCGCCGCCATCAACTCCCGCTTCAGCCACTCCTTCTGCGCCTTCCCCAGCATCGTCTTGCCCGGGCCGTCCTGCATCGTCACCGGCTCCCGCTGGGAACGCAGGTCCGTCACGATGAATCGCGCCCGCCCCACCGTGAACGCATGGCTGATCGGCTCCTCAGGCCCGCGGAACGCCAAGGGATAATGCGGCGCGTACAACTCGTACGCCGCCCGCGCCGCCGGACGCGACAACGCCCGGTCGTCGCTCGCGTTGCCTCCGAAGTCATGGTCGTCCCAGACATACACCAAGGGCACCTCCCGATACAGCCGCCCCTGCACCCTCGACCCCAGCACGGCGTCGTACGCCCTCCAGAACTTCTCCACCCGGTTCGTCTTGATGTCCTCGTAGTGGAAGTCCCCCGGGCACAGGAAGAACAACGGCCGATGCTCCCGGATGCGGTCGTAGGTCCCAAGCTTCGACCCTGTCCTCCCGCACGACCCAAACGCGAACCGGAACGACGCCGGGCCCGCGGGGAACGTCCGGAATCGGGCGGTCTCGGCCGTCTCGTTCGTGCCCTTGATTTCAAGGCTCGCTCGATACGCCGTGTCGGGCCTCAAGCCCTCCAGCACGAAGGACACGACCCGGTGCTCATGGGTGGTCGAGAGCACCGGGCCCATGCGCCGCGACTCCAAGCCATCTTCCGAAGCAAGGCGCAGGAAGACGTCGTAGCCGGGCTTCCGAACCTTCGCCTTGAGCACGGCCGACGTGCTCGTGATGCCCCCGGTCCAAGGTCCCAGCTCCACCCGCGACTCCGCGAGGGTCCGGCTGCCCAGCCATGAAGCAAGGACCAGCAATGCGATGGGCGCCATCAAGGGCAGCCTCGGGATCCGCGCCATCCGCCCCGCCACGCTACACGTTGAACTTGAACAGCAACACATCGCCGTCCTGCACCACGTACTCCTTGCCCTCCATCCGGTACAGGCCCTTCTCCCGGGCCGCCGCGACCGAACCGCACGCCACCAGGTCCTCGTACGCCACCGTCTCCGCCTTGATGAACCCCCGCTCAAAATCCGAGTGGATCACCCCGGCCGCCTTCGGCGCCGTGTCCCCCTCATGGATCGTCCATGCCCGGACCTCCTTCTCCCCCGCCGTGAAGTAGGTCCGCAACCCGAGCAGGTGGTACGTCGCCCGGATCAGCCCGCCCACGCCCGACTCCTGCACCCCCAGCTCCTTGAGGAACTCCCGCGCCTCCTCCTCCGACAAGTCCACGAGGTCCGACTCAATCTGCGCGCTGATCACCGCCGTGCCGCAGGCCAGATGCGTCCGCGCATACTCCCGGACCTTTTCCACGTGCGGGTTCGCGTCCGCGCGCGCCAGCTCCGACTCCTTCACGTTGCACGCAAAGATCGTCGGCTTCGACGTCAGCAGAAACAACGGGTGCGCCAGCGCCTTTTCCTCGGGGGACAACTCCACCGTGATCGCCGGGCGGCCTTGGTCGAGCAAGGGCTCGAGCTTCGCCAAAACCGCGTCCTCGGCCGCCGCCGCCTTGTCCCCGCGCTTCACGTCCTTCTGCAGTTTCTCCCGGCGCTTCCGCACCGTGTCGAGGTCCGCCATCACCAGCTCCGTGTTGATGATCTCGATGTCGCGCACCGGGTCCACCGAGCCCGAGACATGGTGGATGTCGGCATCCTCGAAGCACCGCACCACCTGCACGATCGCGTCCACCTCGCGAATGTGGCTGAGGAACTTGTTTCCCAGCCCCTCGCCCGCCGACGCCCCCTTCACCAGCCCGGCGATGTCCACAAACTCGATCGCGGCCGGGATGATCACCTGCGTCTTGGCGATGCGCGCCAACACCCCGAGACGGGCGTCCGGCACCGTCACCACGCCCACGTTGGGGTCGATCGTGCAGAACGGATAGTTGGCCGCCTGCGCCTTTCGCGTGCGCGTGACGGCGTTGAACAGGGTGGACTTGCCCACGTTGGGAAGCCCGACGATTCCGGCTTTCAGCATATTGCGGTCCCCATCTTGTCCGCCATGGCCGCCCGGCGCGAGCGCCCAGTTGCACCGACCGCCGGACCAAACCCACGCTGGCCCCATGACGACGCGCGTGGCGTAATCACCCCAGATGCACACCCCCTCCGCAGCGGAGCTTTCCCAATGCCGGTTCCTGCATGGCATGGACTGGCGTCACCTCGAGGCCATGGCCTCCTGCGCCCTGCGCGCCTCCTTCTACCCGGACGAGGTCCTCTTCCGCACCGGCGACGAGGCCAACCGCTTCTACCTCATTCGCTCCGGCAAGGTTCTGCTCCTCGCCGACCGGCCGGGGCACGCCTCGTTGCCCATCCAGACGCTGGAGGCCGAGGACGTCCTCGGCTGGTCCTGGCTCTTCCCGCCCTACACCTGGCGGTTCTCCGCGCGAACCCTCACCGAGGTGGACGCCTACTTCTTCCACGGGTCGGAACTCCGCGAGCTCGCCAGCAACGACCCGTCGTTCGCCGCCGCCATCTTCCCGCGCATCGCCCAAGTCATGCTGGAACGCCTCCAAGCCACCCGCGATCGCGTCGCCGCCATTCCCTGACCCATGCACGTCGAGCTTCAGAATGTCTGCAAGGCCTACGGCAAGGTCCGGGCCCTCGACCGCGTGTTCATCGACCTCGACCCCGGCAAGGTGGTCGCCGTCCTCGGCTCCAACGGCGCCGGCAAGTCCACCCTGCTCCGAATCCTCGGCGGCATCATCCAACCCGACGACGGCGGCGTCCTCTACGACGGCCAACGGCTTGCCCTCGACAACCTCGACCTGCGGCGGCGCATCTTTTTCCTCCCCGACTTTCCCCCGGTGTTTCCGGGCGAGTCCGTCCTCTCCAACATCGGACTGCTCCTGCGCATCTACGAGGCCGACGGCCCCGATGCGCCCGCCAAGGTGCTGCATGGGATGGAGGCGTTCGACCTGCTCGAGCTTGCCGAGAAGCCCGTCGAGACCCTGTCCCGCGGCCAGTCCTACAAGGCGGCCCTCGTGGCCCTCCTTGCCATCGACCCCGACCTTTGGCTCCTCGACGAGCCCATGGCCTCCGGCATGGACCCCCATGGGCTCGCCATCCTGCGCACGGAGCTGCGCAACGCCGCCGCCCGCGGCCGGATCGTCGTCTTCACCACCCAGATCCTCGAGGCCGCCGAGCGCCTCGCCGACGTCGCCTGCATCTTCCACAAGGGAAGCCTCAGCCTCATGGCATCCATCGACGCGCTGCGAAGGACCTCCGCGACCGGCACCGACGGCGTGATCGAGGCGATGCTCCGGGGACTGCGAGACCCATGATCCAGCCGCTCGAAGTCTCGAAGGCCTTCCTCTCGGAGATCCGCCGGCTCATCGCCGCAAGGCGCGTCTCAAGAAGCCGGTTGGCGGCGTGGAGACGCTTGTCGCCGGTCATCGTCCTCCTCGCGGCGGGGCTCATCGTCCTGTTCATGGGTACCGCCAGCCTCGCCCCCGGCGTCCGTCATCCCGCCATGGTATTGCTCTGCATCGGCGTCATGGCACTCACCAAGAACCCGTTCGGGGCCCGTCATCCCCACCACGTCGCCTTTGCCTTCTGGCCGGCCGACGAGGACGCCGTGTTCCTTCGGATGTTCCGTCGAGCCACCGCATCCGCCGCATGCGGTTGCGCGGTGACCGGGGTGGGGGCGTCCGTCGCCGCATGGAACCTCCACGCCACGCCCTCCGCATGGCTGGCCGCGCTCCAGGGGCTCACGTTCGCCGCCCTCCTCTTCGTGGTCGGCTTGGTCGAGGCATGGGCCGGGCTCCGGTGGCCCCTCCTTCGCCAATACCTCCGCGTCCTTGCATTGTCCGCCCTCGGCGTCATGGGCGCGCTGGCAATTGTCAAAAACGACGACTTTCGGAACCTCGTGCTCGGCTGGCTGGGATCCCACGGCGACCTCGTCGCGGCCCTCGCTCCCGTCGGATGGCTCATCCTGCCATGGGCTGCATGGGTGGAAGGCGGGCCCTCGTTCAACGCATGGTTCCTGCTCCCGCTCGGCTTGATCCTTGCCGCGCTGCCCCATGCCTTCGCGGACCTGCGCCGCGGACACCGCTTCCGCGCCATGATCCTGTTTCAGCAGTTCGGGGAATTGCCCAAGGAGGCACCGGTTGAATTGGGCGAGGCCGTCCACCAAGCCCACCTCGCGTTCCAATCCATGAATGCGCCCGGCCCCACCGCCAACGCCGAAGCCATCCTCGATCGCTCCTTCCTCCAGCCGCGCCTCGCGAGCCCGGCCCGGCTCGCGGACCGTTGGACCTGGCGCTGGTGGACGCCCGCACAGCGCTTGATCGCGGAGATCCAGCTGAAGGCATGGCCAGCGGGGCGGCCGGCCCATGCCATCGCGGGCATCGCCGCCATCCCCATGGCATGGGCCATGATCTGGCTGGCCGCCCGGTCCGGCTTCGAGCGGGGCTGGACCCTTGGCGCCTGCATCATCGCGCATGCCGTCGTCGTCGTCGGGATCGTCCCGTGGAAGTCCTTCTTCACGGCGGTTGCCATCGTCCATTTCCTGCCGGTGCGCTTCACGGACATCGTGTGGATGCGCTGGAAGCACACGGTGGCTCGGACGTGGTTCCCGGCGCGGGTCCTCCCGTTCGCGGGCGCCATCGGCGGATGGCTTGGCGATCAACCGTCATGGGCCTTCGCCGTCATCGGACTCCAGGTCGCGCTTGTCCCCCTGTCGGCGTCCCCGTTCGGCGCCGTCTATGCCCTCGTCAATGGCCACAAGCTCCGGGGCATCATCGGCTTCCTTGCCATGTGCGCCGTCGCCTTCATGGCCCTCGTCAACATCGCCCAGCTTCTGGTGGTCTTCCTCCCTTTTGCCGGTCTCCTTGTTCAAGCCATCATCCTCGGCCTCAACCTCGCCGTCGCATCCATGCTCGGTCGCACACTCCATCGGCTACGCATCCACGCCCACTGCGCCCCACAGCATGGTCCCTCATGGTAGCCAATCCATGACATCCTCGCGCGGCTTCCCCGTCCAATCCCTGCCACCCTGCGCCGCCCGGAGCCCAACCCGGGAACCGTCGTGGAATCCGTTCAAGGCGAGCCAACCTGTCCAGCCGCCGTCCCCGCGCCCTCGGAGCTCCCGCAAGGCTATTTCCTCTTCACCTTAAACCCGCGCGGCATGGGGTCGTCCCCAGCCGGAGCCTCGGCCGACGACGCCCCGGACTCGCCGGACTCCAGGGAACCTGCGGTGCTACCCAACGCCTCGGGCTCGGGCAATCCGAGGCGATGCCTCGCCTTCCTGGCCGCCGCAGTCTCCGGATACCCGTCCACGATCCGGTGCAGCACCTCCAGCGCCTTGTCCGGTTGGTTCAATCGACCCGAGTACAGGTTGGCCAAATGAACGGCCGTCCACCCCCACTTCTCGCGAGGCAGTCGCTTTTGAAGCACATCTTCCAACTCCAACGCCGCCGCCAAGTGATTTCCAAGGTCCTTCTCGTAAATCTCGGCGATCCGCAACGCCGCGTGTTGCTGGTTGGGATGCCGCTTCAGGAAATCTCGAAGAAGCGTGATCGCCCCAAGATAATCCCCGCTGGCCCATGCCTCCTCCGCCGCGTCGTACTCCGGATCACCCTCGATCGGCGAGAGATCCACCCCAAGGCCATGCGCAGTCTTGCGGGCCACGAATTGCGACAGATCCCATGCCACCATCCCCGCCAGACCCAGCATCCCCAAGACAAAGCCAGCCAGGTAAAAGGCCTGCGCCTTGCCACGTCCCTTCACGACCCCCGCTCCACTCGCCCCAATCCCCACCACCGGGTTGGTTGCCTTCCCTGCACCCACCAAGGCAGTTCCGTTGGTTCCAATCATGCCCGACGCGACGTTCGTGGTCCCGGGCACCGGACCAACGACGACGGCAGCCATGCCATTCGTCGCCGCAACGGCGCCACCCGGTCCACCCTCAGGCTCCAAGGCGACGTCGTCGGCAGCCATCGCCGCATCGACTCCGCGGCCTGCTCCCAACCCACGACCCGACGTCGCCGAGTACTCCGAACGAAAGCGACCAAAGCAAACGGCCGCCAACGCGATGAGAACGATGTAGAGAACGACCTTCGCCGCCGGTTTCATGAAAACCCCCGTCTTGTACTCCACGCCTGCAACGGCGGCAACCGGTTACACGGCAACCCATCCACGGCCTTCTTCTTTGGAGCGCAAGACGGGGGCGTTTGCCCTGGATTTCGCGACTTTGCTAGACCGTTGCCCCTTTTGGGCTGGGCTCGCATGGGATCATTACCTTGCAAGCCCCCGGGCAAGCGCCGCCTCCGAACTCGCCGTCCGCGTCGTCTCCACCCCGGAGGAACGCGCAGGGTTCGATGCCCAGCTGCATGAGTTCCACGACCTTGGCTCCTTGCCCCCCCGTCGGCGACTTCCTCCGCCAGCTCGTCGAGTTCAACTCCCGGCACGCCCGATCGTGGAGAGGGGCGGGGAGTACCTGCTGCAACTCAAGGGCAACCTGCCACATCGTGACTGACCCCAAGGGGTCGGCCCCCACTCCATGAGGGCACCCCCTCGCAACCGGCTTCCATGCAGGGCGATCGCGCGAACGTCACCGCGCCGCTTGCTGCGGAGTCACCGGTGACTCCGGACGCAACACCTCCACGGCCGGCGTGGAGGCCTGAATCAACGCGTCAGGAAGCACCCCAAGCCAGAAGATCCCAACAATGCAAATGCCCAGCGCCAAGCGCACCGCCCACGTCGTCCGGATCGGCGTCAGGTCCGCCGTTCCATTTCCCCAGTAGGCAGCCCGGACGACGCCGAAGTAGTAATACAACGAGATGACCACGCCCACGAGCGCCACCCCGAGCACGCACGCAAGGAACGGATCCGCCGCCGCAAGGGGAACCATGGGCTTCAACAACAGGAACTTGCCCACGAATCCAGCCATCGGCGGCACGCCCGCCAACGATGCCATCGCGACGGCCAACGCGCCCGCCAACCAAGGCGACCGCTGCGACAACCCATGCAACGAGGACAGGTCGTCCGAGTCCGTCCTCGCAAGAATCACGCTGATCACCGTGAACGCGGCCAAGACCGTGAACAGGTAGCCCGTCACATAGAACAGGATCCCCGACGCCCCCGTCTTCGACATCGCCACCATCCCGAGCAGCAGGTATCCCGCGTTCGCAATGCTGGAATACCCCATCAACCGCTTGAGGGATAGCTGGGGGATCGCGCACAGGCTCCCGTACAAGATCGTCACGGCCGCAATCCCGCCCAGCACATGCTGCCAACGCGAGGCAATCACGGGCACCGCCGCGAACAACAACCTCAGCAGCAACACGACGCCCGCCGCCTTCGATCCCACCGCAAGAAACGCCGTCGCCGGGGCGGGCGAGCCCTGATATACATCCGGCGCCCATGCATGGAAAGGCACCAAGGCCATCTTGAACGACAACCCCGCGAACACCATCACCAAGCCCGCAAGAAAGATTGGGCTTCCACCCAACGCCTTTTGCGCCGCCGCAATCTCGTTGAAGTTCGTGGTCCCCGCCGCGCCAAACATCAACGCCATGCCGTACACCATGAACGCCGACGCCGTCGCCCCGAGGATCAGGTACTTCACCCCCGCCTCGATGCTCGCCGTCTGGTCGCGCCGGTAACTGTTCAAGACCACGAAGGTGATGGTCACCAACTCGAGGGCAGCAAAGAGGAGGACCAGGTCGTTCGCAGAGGCCGCAAACAGCATCCCCAGCAACGCGAACAACACCAGCGAGTAAAACTCCGAAACCCCCGTCCCCAGCTTCGGGGCGTATTCCGTTGTCATCAAAATCACCAGCAACGCCGCCAGCAGGAAGAACTGCTTGAAGAAGACCGCCAAGCCGTCCAGGACGTACATCCCCGTCTTCGCCCCCGGCATCCCAAATGCATAGGATACCTCCGCGGCATCCTTCAGCCCCACGAAGAAGATCACGGCCACGCCCGCCGCCGCCACCCAGCCCAGCCCACGCCGACGCTCGGCCGGCAGCCAGAGGTCTGCCATCAGCACCCCCAGCCCCAGCAGCGCCACCAAGATCTCAACGATGATCAATGAGGTGTTCATCCGATTTCGTCCCATGTCGTCCCATGTCGTCTCGTCACCTGCCGGAGTCCGCCGCCGCCACCCCGCCGGCGCCTCCTGCCTTGGCGGCCGGGGGTCGCGCCAGCTTCACCACCCTCGCCACCTCGGGCTCCACACGACGCGTCACCGTGGACGGGAAAATGCCAAGGAACAAAAGCCCGCCCACCATCAAGGCGAAGGGAAGGCGTCGCCATGCAGAAGTCGCGTCCGTCACGCCCTGCAATTCGTCCGGCAGCTTCCCGTGCAGCACCGAACGGATCGCGCGAAGCATGTACACGCCGCCAATGATCAAGCCGCCCCATGCCGCGGCCACCACAACCCATGGAAGCGCCTTCCACGCCCCAAACATCACCGTGGCCTCCCCGGCAAAGTTCCCGAAACCAGGCAGACCGCAGCCCGCCATGAAACACATCACCATCACCGCGCCCACGAAAGGCATCCGCGCCAGCAAGCCCCCAAGCTTGTCGATGTCCAGCGTGCCCGCCTGATGCCGCAACCAACCCGTCAACGCAAAGCTCAACGCCGCGAGCAACGCATGCGAAACCATGACAAGAACCGTCCCCGTCAGCCCCACCACGCTCGCCGAGGCAATCCCGAGGAAGGCGAATCCCATGTGCGCCAAGCTCGAATGGCCCACCAGAAGGTTGAGGTCCCGCTGCCGCATCGCCGTGAACCCGCACCACAGAAGGTTCCCCACGCAAAGCACCGCCAGCACAGGCATCCAACGCTCCACGCCCTCGGGCATCAACGGCAACGCCACGCGCACCAGGGCCAGCAACCCTGCCTTCTTCAGGATGCCCGCGTGCATCATCGCCGTCGCAGCCGGCGCGCTCCCGTATCCTTCAGGGGCCCATGAATGAAACGGCCACAAGCCCACCAACGTGCCAAAGCCGAACAAAAGGCAGGGAAACACCCATGCCTGGACCCCCGCCGGCAAAGGCGTCTTGGCGACATGCTTCTGAAGCTCCACAAGGTCCAGCGACGACGCCCCGGACAGGGTGTACAGGCCGATCAGCCCCGCCAACGCCACCAACGCCCCGGCCGTCAGGTACAACGTGATCTTGAAGGCCGCATAATCCTTCCCATCCCCAGTCCCCCAAACCCCGATCATGATGAACGTCGGCACCAGGGCCAGCTCGTTGAAGAAATAGAAGAAGAACAGGTCCAACGACGCAAACGCGCCCAAGGCTCCCCCCAGCATCACCAGCAGCAGGATGTAGAAAAGCTTCGACTGGCGCTCCACGTTCCACGACACCGCGATCGCCGAGAAGCCCACCAGAGCCGTCACAAGCAACATGGAAGCCCCAACGCCATCCACTCCCAGGTGCAGCCCCAGCCGGAGAGCCGAGGACGACACCCAAGGAATCAACGTTTCCATCTGATACTGCGGGCCAGCCGGGTCAAACTTCAGGAACACCGCGACGCCCATGGCCAGCGTCACAAGCCCCGCCAGCAGGGCGATGCCTCGTGTCACGACCCGGAAGCTCCCGGGCACCCAAAGCACAAGGAACGCCGCAACCAAGGGGGTCAAAACCAGCGATGTCGTCAGGTTCATAGGTCAACGCAGGAAGAACCACGCGACGATCGCAAGGCCCGCCGCAAACAGGAACGAATAGGTCTGCAAGTTTCCGCTCTGCACGAGACGCAACGCGCGGCCGGCCAGCTCCACGGACCCATGCAGGCCCCGCAAGGCAAGGCCGCTGATCAACCAACGGTCCGCCCACGAGAAAAGCATCGCCAACAC
Source organism: uncultured Verrucomicrobiota bacterium (assembly GCA_903925515.1). Lineage (GTDB taxonomy): Bacteria > Verrucomicrobiota > Verrucomicrobiia > Limisphaerales > UBA9464 > UBA6176. The sequence continues at coordinate 15,435 of CAIYFP010000615.1, read as the reverse complement.
GTCGTGCACCGGGATCACCACCCCGGAGTAAATCTCGTCCAGGTAAAACTTGTTCCGCATCAAGCGCGCCCATCCCCCAAGCCGCGCCGGCAAGGGATCGGAACCGCCACGCCCATAGCATGCCCACGCGAGGCTTCCGCCCAGCAGCGCCGCAAACATCCCAAAGGTCGCGGCCATCGTGTTGTGATTGAACGGCCCAAGAACCGCCGCGTCGATGGCCCCAAAAACCCGCCCCAGCAAGGGCATCAACCCCACCTCGCTCCCGCCGGAAGTCACGACATGCGCCGCACCGTGCCCATGCCCCCCAAAGGCCGCCCCGATGTGTTCCGCCAACGGAAACCACGCCAAAGCCACGCTCGGCACCGCCAGCACCCGCAGCGGCCATGTCATGGCGCGCGGAGATTCCTGTGCATGGGATGCCGACTCCGAGCGCGCCTCGCCCAGGAACGCCACCAGGACGAGCCGCCCCATGTAGAACGTCGTCAGGATTGCCACGCCCACCGCCACGAAAAAAAGCGGCGGGGCCACGTGCAACGCCGTCGCCAGCACCTCGTCCTTCGAGTAGAAGCCGCTGAACGGCGGGAAGCCGACCAACGCCAGCGTCCCAACCACAAACGTCCAGAACGTGACGGGCATCTTTTTCCGGAGACCGCCCATCTTCCAAATGTCCTGCTCATGATGGCACGCATGGATCACCGAGCCCGCGCCAAGGAACAGCATGGCCTTGAAGAACGCATGCGTGACCAGGTGGAACAGGCCCGAGGCCGGAGTCCCCTCGGCCGCGCCCAACCCCACCGCCATCACCATGTACCCAAGCTGCGACAACGTGGAGTAGGCGAGGATGCGCTTGATGTCGTCCTGCTGCACCGCCATCAGCGCCGCCAGCAGGGCCGTCAACGCCCCCACGTGCCCGAGGATCATCCCCGCCCCGATGCTCCCCATGAACCCCAACGCCTCCGGCCATCCGGCCGGGACCGTGTAGAGGAAAAACACCCGGCACAGCATGTACACGCCCGCCGCAACCATCGTCGCCGCATGAATCAGCGCCGACACCGGGGTCGGGCCCTCCATGGCGTCCGGCAACCACACGTGCAGCGGAAACTGCGCGCTCTTGCCCATGGCGCCCATGAACACCAGCAAGCCCGCCACGCCCGCCATCGAGCCAAGCAAGCCCGGCTGCGCATGCAGCTTCGCCTCCAGTTCCCCGAGGTTCACCGTCCCGGCCGCGGACCACACCACCAGGATCCCCAGCAGGAACCCAAAGTCCCCGATCCGGTTCGTCAGGAAGGCCTTCTTCGCGGCGTCGCCCGCCTCCGGCTTGCGATGCCAGAACCCAATCAGGAGGTAGGACGACACGCCCACCAGCTCCCAGAACGCGAACACCATCACCAGGTTGTCCGCCAGCACGATGCCCAGCATCGAGAACACGAACAGGCTCAGCAGCGCGAAGAACCGGCTGAACGAGGCGTCCTCGTGCATATAGGCCGTCGAATACACCATCACCAACGACGCCACGACCGTCACCACAAGGCTCATCAGCACCGACAATCGATCCACCTGCAACCCAATCGTGAAGTCCAGCCCCGGGATGGGAAGCCAGTGGAACGGCGTCGCCGCCACCGGGTGATCCCCCGTGGTTCCGAGCAGGATCACCGAGAGCAACAGGCTCAGCAGGATGCCGAAGATGTTCAGCCCCGCCGACAAGCCGCGCAGGCGCCGGGCGAAGAACCATGTGCCGACCCCGCACAACAGCGGCGAGGCAAGGACCATCCATGCCAGGTCCTGGAGCTTGGCCCCGGAGGCGGCGGCGGTTGTTACGTGCGCTTCCATGAAGTCGTCTCGGATGGCGGGTTGTTAGAGCTTGAGGGACACCAAGTCCTCCACGTGCGCCGTTTGCCGGCGCCGGTACAGGGCCACGATCAACGCAAGGCCCACCGCCACCTCGGCGGCGGCCACCGTGATCACGAAGAACACCATCACCTGCCCGTTCAGGTTGTTGTTGAAGCGCGAGAAGGCGACGAGCGCGAGGTTCGCGGAGTTCAGCATCAGCTCGAGCCCCATGTAGATCACCAGGAGGTTCCGACGCCCGACCACCCCGAGCAGCCCAAGGCAAAAGAGCAACGCGCTGACCACCAAGTAATGCGTCAATCCCGCATGGATGTTCATTTCAACTCCTTCTTGCTGAGCAGGATCACCCCCACCATCGCCACCAGCAGCAGCACCGAAACGATCTCGAACGGCAGCAGGTAGGACCGAAACAAGATGCGCCCCAGCTCCGCCGTCGATCCCTCCACCGCAGGCGTCCCCACCCCCTCGGCCGTGCCGGAGGTCATGGCCCGGACCAAGATCCCGGCGAGGCCCAGGATTGCGACGCCTCCAAGCCCAAGCGCCACGCGGTTGAGGCGGCGACGCTCCTCCTCCTGAAGATCCAGGAGCATGATCACGAACAGGAACAAAACCATTACCGCGCCCGCATAGACAAGGATCTGAACGGCGGCCAGGAAGAAGGCGTTCAGCAGGACGAACAAACCCGCCATCGAGACGATCGTCAGGACGAGGAACATGGCGCTCGTCACCGGGTTTCGGCTCAGCGGGTTCGCCACGCAGAGGAACCCAAACATCAGGGTCAGGCCCGCAAACGCGTAGAAAAGAAGGTCGGTTGGCTGTGGCATGTCAATTCAGGGTCTGGATGCTAGCCGGCCTTCACCGGAAAGGTCTCCTGCGCGAAGGCTTCCTCGGCCTTGTGCTTCCACTTCTGGACGCCTGCATGCACGCCGCCCAACCTCAGGAGCTTCTCCTTGTTGTACACCATCTCCTCACGGCTCAGTCCCGTCAGAGAGTAGTCCCGTTGCAGGAAGATGGCCTCCTCGGGGCACACCTCCTGGCACAGGCCGCAGAAGATGCACCGAAGCATGTTGATCTCGAACTCCCGCGGCATCTTCTCCGCGTTCGAGCGGTCCGCGCCCGGGCCGTCCGGGCCCGGCGGAGTGATCTTGATCGCCTTCGGCGGGCACACGAACTCGCACAATTGGCACGACACGCACTTCGTGGCCCCGTCTTGGTCCCGCACCAGGTAAGGCGCCCCACGATAGCCTTCCGACACCTTCCACGGGGTCTCAGGGTAATACCCGCCGGACAAGTCCTTCGCCGTGTTGTCGCCCTTCACCGTCCGGGCGAAATGCCGCGCCGTCACCTTGATGCCCTCAAGGATCGCGGGCAGGTAGGTTCGCTCGTAGAACGTCAGCGGGCTCCGATCAACAACCTTCGTCATGGCTCGTCTTCTCCTCGCTCGTCGGTTCAGTTGAAAGCCGCCACCGCCAGGGCCGTGGCCACGATGTTCACCAAGGCCAACGGGATGAACCGGCGCCAGCCGAGGTCCATCAACTGGTCATACCGGAACCGCGGCAGCATCCAACGCACCCAGATGAAAACCACCATCAGGACCACCATCTTCGCGATGAACACCCCGATGTGGAAAAGGCCGCCCAACAACCCCTCCGCCGGCGTCCCAAGGAATGGCAACGTCCACCCCCCGAAGAACAAGGTCACCATCATCGCCGCGCTCGCGATCATGTTCGCGTACTCCCCAAGGAAGAAGAGCGCGAACTTCATCGAGCTATACTCGGTGTGATACCCTCCCACCAGCTCCGTCTCCGACTCCGGAAGGTCGAACGGAAGGCGGTTGGTCTCCGCAAACGCCGCCACAAGGAAGATCACGAACGACACCGGCTGGTATAGGACCAGCCACCCGTTCTTCGCCTGCCATTCGATCACCCTCGACAGGTTCAGGTCCCCCACGATCAGGAACAACGTCACCACGCTCATCCCCATCGCGATCTCGTACGAGATCATCTGGGCGCTCGAGCGGATGCCCCCGAGGAACGGGTACTTGGAGTTGGACGCGTAGCCGGCCAGCACGATCCCGTACACCCCAAGCGACACGATCCCGAACGTGTACAAGATCCCCACGTCGAGGTCGGCGATCACCATCTTCTGCCCTCCAAGCCTCGACCCAAACGGGATCACGCAAAGCGTCAGGAACGCGGGGATCACCGTGATCGCGGGCGCCAGCCAAAAGTACACCTTGCGCACGTACGACGGGGTGAAGTCCTCCTTCAGCATGAACTTCAGGCCGTCCGCCATGGGCTGGAACATGCCCCAGGACTGGAGCAACCGACCCAGGACAGGGACCTTCAAGGCCAACGGCGGCGCCGTCCGGTTCGGGCCCACACGGTCCTGGATGAACGCGGACACCTTGCGCTCCACAAGCACCGCGTACGCCACGAACGTCATGACCACCGCAAAGACCACGGCGATCTTCACGGTGCTGAACACCGCAAACTGGACCGCCGGTTGGCTGAGCAATTCCTCGATCATTCGCCTTCCCTCCTCACACCGGCACCGAAACTCCTTGGTCGCCCAGGCGCGCCCACTCCAGCCCCGCCAACGCAGGCACGTCGGCCGCCATCCGGTTGAACAATCCCTCGATCGACCGCGACGGCTCCACCGCGCCCAACGCCACCGCCACCTCCTGCAACCATTCCCACTCCGCGCGCGCCTCGCCGCGCGGCTCGATCGCCTTCTGGAACCGCTGCACGCGGCCCTTTCCGTTCACGAACGTCCCGCGTTTCTCCGCGTGCGCGCATCCCGGCAGCAGAACGTGCGCCGCCTCGCTCGTCGGGCTAGGGAGGATGTCGGCCACCACGAGGTTCTCCAGCCTCGCCAGCAGCGCCGCGTCAATCCCGCCCTTGGTCACGTCCTCGCCCAGCACCACCAACGTCCGAATGCGCCCGGCCTCGATGCCCCGGGCAATCTCCGGGATCGTCACGCCCATCTCCGTGAAGGAGACGCCCGTCAGCCTGGAGCCCTGCGAGTTCGGGTTCTTGTCGGCCGAGACCAACAACCGGTCCGCCTCGCCCTCGCGAGGCACCGAGTCCGTCAAGGCGCCCAGTTGCCGCGCAATCCGCGACACCAGCCAAAGCTCCTCCGTCGTCTGCCGCGCGCTCGCCACGAACGCCACCGAACCCTTCGGCGCGCCCCGTAGCAGGGACACCACCGCGGAGGTCGCCGCCGCCCAGTCCGACGGGGCGCCCCGCAACTTCACCGTGTCCAGGCGATCCGGACGCTGGATCCAACGGTAGTTCAAGCGACCCGAGTCACACATCCACGGACCGTTCACCGCGTCGTTCTCCCGCGGCTCGTACCGGTGGACCACGCCCTCGCGCGAGCCCACCGTGATGTTGCAACCCGTGGAGCACGACGTGCACACGCTCGGCGTCTCCTTCAGGAACCACACCCGCATCTTGAAGCGGAAGTCCTTGGACGTAAGCGCGCCCACCGGGCACAGGTCCACGGTGTTGAGGGTGTAGTTGTTGTCGAAGGAACGCCCCGGCGCCGACGCGATCGTGTTGTAGGACCCGCGGTTGACGATCCCGAGGGCGTCGTCGCCGGCGATGTCGCGGGTGAAGCGGATGCACCGGGTACAAAGCACGCACCGCTCGTCGTCGAGCATGATGCGCGGTCCAAGGTCCACCGCCTTGGGCTTGTGCACCTTGGCCTCGACGAACCGGGACGCCGCCTGCCCGTGCTGCACCGAGTACTCCTGCAGCTTGCACTCGCCCGCCTGGTCACAGATCGGGCAGTCCAGCGGATGGTTGATCAGCAACGACTCCAGCACCGCCTCGCGCATCTGCTTCGTCGCGGGCGACGACGCATGGATCTCCATGCCCGGCGAGATCGGCGTCGCGCACGCGATCGCCCCGCGCGGCGTCTGGGGCTCGTACGGCAGGACGGACCGTGCCATCTTCGGGCTGCCATCCTCGTTCACCACCGGCTTGCGCGTCGCCGGGTCCATCATCGGCGTGCTGAACTCCACCAAGCACATCCGGCAATTGCCGGCCACGGGAAGCTTGGGGTGATAGCAGTAATGAGGCACCTCGACGCCCGCCAGCTTGCAGGCCTGCAGCATCGTCGTCGGCTGCGGCTTGCCCTGCCAGTCAGGCATCGTCTTCGGAACCTCGATCTCGCGGCCATCCACCTTCACGCGGATTTTTTCCACGGGCGACGGCGCTGCGGGCGCGTTGGTCACGGCGTTCGACATGGTCGGTCAATGATGGTGGGCTGGGACGACACCCCGGGCCCGGGCCTCCTCGTCGGCCTTGCCACGGGCGACAAAGTCGTCCTTGAACTTCTTCACGAAGGAAAGCACGGGCCATGCGGCGGCCTCGCCAAAGGCGCAGATCGTCCGGCCCTGGATGTTCTGCGCGATGTGCAGCAGGTACTCGGCGTCCTCCGACCTTCCTCCCCCGTGGCTGAGCCGCTCAAGGCCCTTCGCCAGCCACAGCGCGCCCTCGCGGCAAGGCGTGCATTGGCCGCAGCTCTCGTGCGCGTAGAACTCCGAGAGGTTCGCAAGCGCGTCCACCATGTCGCGGGTGTCGTCCATCACGATGATCGCGCCCGAGCCCGACATGGTGCCCGCCTGCTGCAGCGAGTCGAAATCGTAGGGAAGGTCCAGCAGGTCCGTCTCGACCTGAACCATCTGGCCGTCCGCGCCCTTGCGCTTCAAACGGAACTTCTCGCCCGCCTTGAGCACCTTCGAGGACGAGCCACCGGGGATGATGGCCTTGAGCTTGCGCCCCGGCTTGAGGCCCCCGCCAAAGTTCGGGTCGAAGATCAGCTCCCCGATCGTGGCCTTGCCCACCTCGATCTCGAAGTATCCCGGCCGCACCACGTCGCCGCTCAACGACACGATCCGGGTGCCCGTGTTGTTCGGGGTTCCCAGCCTCGCGTACTCCCCCGCGCCCATCGTCACGATGTGGCGCACCGCGCACAGCGTCTCCACGTTGTTCACGATCGTCGGGCTCATGTAGAGCCCAAGGACCGCCGGGAAGTACGGCGGCTTGATCCGGGGATAGGCGCGCTTGCCCTCCAACGACTCAATCAGGCCGGTCTCCTCTCCGCAGATATAGGCGCCGGCTCCGCGATGCACGTGGATCTCAAGGTCATACCCCGTGCCCAGGATGTTCTTGCCCAGAAATCCCTTCGCACGCGCCTCGGACAATGCCTGGTTCAGCAGGCGCGCGCCGTGGGGCATCTCGCCGCGGATGTAGATGTACGCGAGCCGCACGTCGTTCGCCCAGCAGGAGATGATCATCCCCTCCACGAGCTGGTGCGGGTCCTTGTGGATGATCTGGCGGTCCTTGAACGTGCCCGGCTCGGATTCGTCCGCGTTGCAAACCAAGTAGATGGGCTTGCCGGACTTGCGGTCCACGAAGCTCCACTTGAGCCCTGCGGAAAAGCCCGCGCCCCCGCGTCCGCGCAGCCCGCTCTTCAGGACCTCGTCGCGAACCACCTCCTGGGGCGTCTGCTTCTTGCCGTCGGGAAGCTCGCGCGCCGGGGTGGCCAGGGCCTTGCGCAGCGCCTCGTACCCTCCGTGGCGTTGGTAGCACTCGATGTCCGGCGTGTAACCGGCTTGGTCGGCGTGCTTGAGGATCAATCGATGCTCGTTGGGCATGGTCGTGCTTGACTCGAAAGGTTTCCTCTATAGCGTCATCGTCCTACCAACTGCCCGATGGTGTAACGGTAGCACAGCAGACTCTGGATCTGTTTGTCATGGTTCAAATCCATGTCGGGCAGCCAGCCTACTCCGAGGCCGGCCAAGGTTTCTTCAACCGTCTTCCCCACCAAGATCCCGCAACCGTTCATCGCGTTCCTCCCTTCCCGCGACCCGACGCAACCACCCGGTCGCAGTCCGACGTGGTGCACTTCTCCACCAAGTCGTCGTTCACCATCACCACCGGCGCCGTGCCGCAGCTCGCAAGGCATTCCACGAACTCCACCGTGAAGGCCCCATCCGGCGTCGTCTGCGGGCCGTGCAAGGACGGGTTCAGCCCCAGCTTCTCGATGAAGTGCCGCCTCAGGGAAGCCGATCCGGCAAGCGCGCAGCTCAGGGTGCGGCAAACCTTCACGTGGGTCCGTCCCAGCGGCTCCCGGCGGAACATCGGGTAGAACGTCACCAGCTCGTGCACGTTGATCGGCTGAAGGCCCAGCTTCCCAGCCGTCCACTCGACAGCCTCCCTCGACACGTGCCCGAAGTGCTCCTGCAATGCATGCAGGAACATCAACGACGCACTCCGCTTCTGCGGGTAATGCGTGGCCAGCTCGTCGAGCTGTGCCTCCAGTTGCGGCGGTACTTTGAAGCTCATGGTCGATGTCTAGCGGTCCGCCTCCCCCATCACGAAGTCGATCGACCCAAGGATCGAGACGACGTCCGACATGAGATGCCCGGGAAGCACGGCCGGAAGAACCCCCAGGTTCACAAACGACGGGGCACGGATCTTCAACCGGTACGGCGTCCCGCCGCCCCGGCTGCAAATGTAGAAGCCCAGCTCGCCCTTCGGGTTCTCCGCCCCGAAATAGACCTCGCCCGGCGGCGCGTTGATGCCTTGGGTCACCAGCATGAACTGGTGGATCAACTCCTCCATGCTCGTCATCACCTTCGACTTCGGCGGCAGGAAAACCTTGCCGTCCGCCACCTGCACCGGCTCGCGGGACGTGTTCTCGTAGCCGCCCGGAAGCCGGGCCAGCGCCTGGCGAAGGATCCGCACGCTCTGCCGCATCTCCTCCATCCGCACCAGGTAACGATCGTAGCAGTCGCCCGCCTCGCCCACCGGCACGTCGAACTCGAGGTCCTTGTAGCAAAGGTACGGGCTCGCCTTCCTCACGTCATAGTCCACCCCGCTCCCGCGCAGGTTCGGGCCCGTCAACCCGTAATCGACCGCCATTTGCTTCGGGATCACCCCGACGTCCCGCGTGCGGTCCACGAAGATGCGATTCCGGGTCAGCAAGCGCTCCACCTCGGCCAACGTCGCCAACACCTCGTCGCAGAACTTTTCCACCTTCGACGCCCAGCCCTCCGGAAGGTCGCGCGTCACGCCGCCAATCCGCGTATAGCTCGTCGTGAACCGCGCGCCCGTCAGCCACTCCGCGAAGTTGTAAATCTTCTCGCGCTCCGTGAACGTGTGCAGGAACACCGTCATCGCCCCGACGTCCATCGCGAACGCCCCCAAACCCAGCAAATGCGCCGAGATGCGGGCCAGCTCGCAGCAAATCACCCGGATGTACTGGCACCGCGCCGGCAACGAGTCGTGGATTCCCAGCAACTTCTCCACCGCAAGCGCATACGCCACGTTGTTCGCCAGGGGCGCCAAGTAGTCCAACCGGTCCGTGTAGGGCACGAACTGGTTGTACGTCATGTTCTCCGCGATCTTCTCGTCCCCGCGATGGAGATAGCCCAGGTCGGGGATCGCCCGCGTGATCGTCTCGCCGTCCATCTCCACCAAAAGACGCAGCACGCCGTGCGTGGACGGATGCGACGGCCCCATGTTGAGCGCCATCAACTCGCCCTGCCCATCCGCGCCAGCGCCCGCGCCCGCATCCGCAGCGACCGACGACCGCGACGCCGTGTCCTTGAACTCGATGGTCTGTGAAGTGGCCATGGATCGTTGCTATTCCTCCGGGTTGCGCGAACGAGGCTCGCGGGCCGGACTGTCCGCCGTGCCCGCCACCGTGACGAAGGGCCCGCCTTCCAACGGAGCAGGCCTCGTGAACGCCACCTCCGGAAGCTCCGTCGGCTTCCCCGCCAGAGGGAAGTCCTTCCTCAACGGATGGTACGGATACCCGTCCCACATCAGGATGCGACGAAGGTCCGGATGCCCGGAAAACCGAATCCCCATCATGTCCCAGGCCTCGCGCTCGTGCCAATCCGCCGTGCGCCACACCCCCGACACCGTGGGCAGCTCGGACGATTCCTCCGAGACCGACGTCTTGAGCCGGAGATGGCATCCATGCCCGATGCCGTAGAGTTCGTACACGACCGTCCAACGAGGGTCCGTGCCGTAGTGGTCGATGCTTGCAAGGTCGAGGAGCATGTCGAAGCCAAGCTTCTCCTTGGCCGCCTTGCAGACCTCGGCAATCCGGGCGCAGTCGGCCACCACCACCGTGGCCTCGCCACGAAACTCGGTGAGCTCCCCGACGACGTCGCCGACGACTTCCCTCAGTTGCCGGGCCAGTTCGATGGGCGTGGGCACGTGCTAGACCTTCAGTTGCTGCGTTTCCTCGGCGTGCGTGGCCGAAAGCTCGATTCCCAACCGACCATACCGTGCCGGGCCGGAATCCTTCTTCAGGGTGCGCGTGATCGGCTCGCGCCCGACCTTGTCCTGAAGCTTCATCAACGCGTCCAGCAACGCCTCCGGACGCGGCGGGCAGCCCGCAACGTAAACGTCCACCGGCACGATGTTGTCCACGCCCTGCAAGACCGCGTAGGACCTGTACATCCCGCCCGTCGAGGCGCATGCACCCATCGCGATCACCCACTTCGGCTCCGCCATCTGCTCGTAGATGCGCCGCACGGCCAGCGCCATCTTGTAGGTCACCGTCCCCGCCACGATCATCACGTCCGACTGCCTCGGAGAAAACCGCATCACCTCGGAACCGAACCGCGAGATGTCGAACCGGCTGGCACCGGCCGCCATCAACTCGATGGCACAGCAAGCAAGGCCCATGGGCATCGGCCACAGGGAGTTCTTGCGGAACCAGTTCAGGGCAGCATCCACCTGAGTGTGGACGACCTCCCCCTCGATCTTCGAGTTGTAGCCGATTTCGGCGCTCTGGATGCGGCCAGGAGCCTGCAACGCTGTGATTTCCATAAGGGATTTGGCCCTGCGCAAGGGCCGCGACGGGCGCACGCTATGGTTGCACCCCCGGTGCTGCAAGCGGGTTTTGTGAATTCTTTCACAAGCCGCGCTCCAAACCCATCGCTCCCCCATCTCCTCCATGCCAAAAGGCATCCCAAGCCCCGCTTGCCCGCAAGCGCCCAGACGCTTCAATTCCTCCCATGACCTTGTTCGAGCGCATCATCGCACGCCACATCCCGGCCGACATTGTTTTCGAGGACGACCTTCTGCTCGCCTTCCGGGACATCAAGCCCCAGGCCCCCGTCCATGTCGTCTTGGTCCCGAAACGTGCGATCCCCAGAATCGGCGAATCCAGCCCGGAAGACGCGGCCCTCCTCGGCCACCTCATGGTGACTGCCCCGGAAGTGGCCCGGCGCTGCGGGATCGCCGAAACAGGCTATCGCCTCGTCATCAACAACGGCCGGGATGGCGGCGAAACCGTTCCCCACCTTCATTGCCATGTCCTCGGCGGGCGCCCCATGGGATGGCCTCCGGGTTGAGCCTCATCCATGGAGAGACAACCCCGCTTGCTTCCCCTATCCACACCATGGACGCAAGGGGCTTGTTCTCCTTGCCCCGGCGCAACCCTTCCGCGGTGCGGCCTTCCCCCGGGAGGTGACCCAGCCCACGCACATCTTCTTCCTCCGTCGGCCAGGCACCACGCACGGTCACGAACCGCGGCGCGACCGCCACAGAAGCCAGACCATCTCCTCGAAGATCGCGCTCGTCCGTGGGTACGACACGAAGTCCTCCACATGCTCGACCGGGGCACCATCCGCAAGCACATGCGCGCCCCGGTTGAACATGACGCCCGGCACGCGCGACCGGAGTTGGCGCAGCAGCAGGACCATGTTCTCCCCTGCCGAACGGCCGTCCATCGTGGCCTCATGCTGGAATTGCATGTGCTCCAGCGTCGATTGATACCGGAGCGTCGCGTCCCCGAAGATCATCTCGAAACGGACCGCGTGGCGGTCATATCCCACGGCGACCAGGCGAATGCCGCGGTACGGGACATCGGTCCTCTCGCCCCGGGCGTTCATCAAGCGGATGAACTCCGGCCGCAATTGGAAGCCGATGAACAACTGCGCCTCGGGTAGCCTGGGCAGGTCACCCTCGGCCACCAACTCCACGTCTATCCCGTCGGCCGCCAAGGACGCGGCAATGTTCTGCGCGTCGTCGCCCGTCAAGTCGCGGGCAAGGATCCCGTAGGCGTCGTCCGCCGCAAAGACAGCATCGGCCGCCGAGAGGGTATCGCTGGCACGGAAAGCCTTTCGGAGCACCTCCACCTGAGGCGCCTCCATGCTGGTTTGCATCAATGCGTACGTCATGATCGGGCCCTTCGCGGCTTGAGCCACCCCGTAGGCCCGGCATTTCATCCCTCGCCGCCGCCCCGCATGTCAATCGCGCCGTTGGACCCCAAATCCACCCCGGTCATGGCGGGTTCACCGGGGTGAAGGCTGGGAGTCCGGGGGTGGCGCGGCCAAATTGAAGCGTGCCCATGGCCGAAACCGACGTGCCGGGGATCGTTTGCGGCGCTACCCGGGGCCCGAAGTCCCGCTCGTGGGCGATGTCTCGACAAAACCCGGCCGCGTTGCAGCCTGCGGCGCGACGACAACCCAGCAACCCCCGTTCACCCACACCCATCCTCCGGGAGCCAGAAGAATCATGTCCAAGACCTCCTGTCCTGCAGGGCTGGGACCCGGTGAGGCAGCCCCGACATCTTTGGCCCCGAGCCCGCATTTCAAATTGACCCGCCGCCCCCGGCACTTGGAACCTCGGACCGATTCCCCCTAGAAAGTTAACCTTATGTTCCACCGACATGGCTCGGGCCCCGCGCCCATGACTCGTTCCCATCTCGTGCAAGCCCATCCACCCATGGGCCGACTCAAGGCCGCCGCATGGTCCTGCATCCTGGCCTTGGGAATGGGCCTCTCCGTCCACGCCCAGCAGTTCAACGAGGTCAACCTCGCCCTCACGGGCATCGCCAACCAGTCCAGCACCCTCCTCGACAACAACAACCCCGACGCCGGCAACGCCAGCCTCGCCATCGACGGCAACACCAGCGGCCTCTTCAACGTCGCCACAGGCTCCGTCACCCATAGCGGCGGCGTCGCCGCCGACTCCGACGCAGGCGGCCCCTTCTGGGAGGTCGATCTCGCAGGACAAAAGGACATCGGCCGCCTCCACGTCTTCTTCCGCACCGATTGCTGCCCGAACCGCAACGACGACTTCACCCTCGTCATCCTCGACTCCAACCGGCAGGAGGTTTTCCGCAGGACCTACGCCGGACGCCCCCCGTCCGACGTCGCCTACAACCTCGCCCCCGCAGTCAATGGCCGCTACGTCCGCTTCGAGCCCCAGAACCCCCTCTCCACCAGCGACGGCATCTTTTCCATCGCCGAGCTGAAGGTCGTTGCGCCTTACCCAAACGTCGCCCTCGCCGTTGCCCAGCAACCCTCCGACGTCACCGTCACCGAGGGTCGCCGCGCCACCTTCGGGCCCATTGCCGCCACCCTCGAAGGCGCACCCGCCGACCGCGTCACCGTCCAATGGCAACGCAATGGCATCGACATCCCCGGCGCCACCGCAACCTCCTACACCACGCCCGGCATCGTGACCCTCGCCGACAACAACGCCGAGTTCGGAGCCCGGTTCCTCGTCTCCGGCAAGGCCGTCTCCACCGTCCGGGCCAAGCTCACCGTCGCCAAGGACACCGTCCCGCCCGCGGCCGAATCCATCGCCTTTTCCGGCGGGGCAACCTTGCAGGCCACCGTCAAGTTCAACGAGGTCCTCGACGCCGCCTCCGCCCAATCCGCCGCCAATTACGACTTCGGCCCCGGCATCTCCGTCTCCAAGGCAACCTTGGGCCCCATCCTCTTCGATCCTGCCGACCAGCATCCCTACCAGGTCGTCGCCCTCTCCGTGGCTGGCCTCAACCAAAACTCCCCCTACTCCGCCACCATCAGCGGCGTGAAGGACCTCGGGGGCAACGTCATGGCCCCGGCATCCCTCTCCGGCACCACCCCGTTCTTCGAGGTCAACTGGGCCGTCGCCGGCTCCGCCTCCCAGTCCAGCACCGCCCCCGGCGGCGACGCCTTCCGCGCCAACGACGGCATCACCGACGGCTTCTTCAGCAACGGTTCCGTCACCCTCAACGCCGGCCCGGAAGACCCCGGTTGGTGGGAGGTGGACCTCGGCGCCACCAAGCCCATCGGCCGCCTCAAGGTCTGGTTCCGCACCCTCACCGCCGACGAATGCCAGGCCCTCTTCAACTCCTGCCTCGTTCGCAACGACGACTTCACCCTCGCCATCCTCGATGCCTCCCGGAACGTCGTCTGGTCCCGATCCTACCCCGGGCGCCCCACACTGCAGGTCGCCTACAACCTGCCCCCGGGCATCCAAGGCCGCTTCGTGCGCTTTGAATCCCAGACGCCCCTCTCCACCAGCGACGGCTTCTTCTCCCTCGCCGAGCTCCAGGTCATCGCCCCCTACCAAAACGTCAACCTCAACATCTCCAAGGACATCCCGGCCACCCTCGCCGCCACCGAAAACCAACGCGTCCTCCTCGGCCCAGTCGTCGCCTCCGTCGTCGGCGCCGACGGCGCATCCGCCGACACCGTCCAGTACCAGTGGACGCTCCATGGCAAGGACATCGTGGGCGCCAATGGCTCCACCTACCAGACGCCCCTCCTCACCCTCGGCGACGACCAATCCAAGTATCGCTGCAAGATCCTCGTCTCCGGCGCCATCGCCACCAGCACCGAGGCCACCCTCTCCGTCGCCCGCGACACCACCCCGCCCACGGTCAAGGGCGTGACCCCCGGCCAGTCCTACACCGAGCTCACCGTCCTATTCTCCGAGCCCGTCACCGACACCACGGCCGGCAATCCCGCCAACTACGCCATCTCCGGCAACCTCGCCATCTCCGAGGTCACCGTCCTTACCCCGGCCTCCGTCCGCATCACCACCTCCTCCAAACCCCGGGCACCAAGTACTCCATCACCTTCGCCAACATCCGTGACCTCGCCTCCGGCGGCGGCAATGTCATCGCCCAAGGCACCAAGGTGGACTTCACCGCCCCGCGCTCCGACGCCGACCGCTACGTCAAGGTCGGCAACCCCGGCAACCCCAAGGACACCCAGTGGAACACTGCCCGCGGCGCCGTCGCCTACCCCTACCAAATCTCCAAGTACAAGGTGAGCAACGCCGAGTACGCCGCCTTCCTCAACGCCGTCGCCCGCAAGTCCGACCCCAACAACCTCCTCGTCTCCGGCGGCGGCGAGATCCTGCGCGAGGGCGACGAGGGCAACTACTCCTACCGCGTCCTTGAAGGCCGCGAGAACCGCCCCGTCCTCTTCGTCGCCGCCGTCGATGCCATGCGCATGGCCAATTGGCTCAGCAACGGCGGCCGCGAGGATAGCGACACCGAGACCGGCACCTACGCGTTCACCGCCTACGACGTCATGTCCAAGCGCAACGCAAACGCCGACTACTTCCTCCCCTCCGACGACGAGTGGTACAAGGCCGCCTACTTCGACCCCACCAAGAACGGCACCGGCGGCTACTGGCAGTACTCCCCCAAGACCGACGACCCCGCCAAGATGCTCGCCGAGCTCCCGCCCGGCGGACCCTTCTCCGCCAACTTCAATTCCATTCCCGGCACCGACGGCAACGGCACCACCGACGTCGGCGCCTACACCGC
>CAIYFP010000614.1 GCA_903925515.1 uncultured Verrucomicrobiota bacterium | reverse complement strand
TCTTCCACCTGCACGTCCACGTCATTCCCCGTTACCTCGGCGATGTTCCCGACCCTCGGGGTGGCGTCCGCCATGTGGTTCCGGCCAAGGCGAATTACCTGGCGTCGCCGTCGGCCATGCAAGGCACCCCGGCGGGAACCGCCATCCTCGCACCGGTTCCCACCGAGCCGGGGCTGTTGGCTTCGCCCGAGCATCCGCTGCTGCCCCGGTTGACGGCGGCCATTGACCGGGCCACGGAGGCGGACCTCTGCGTGGCGTTCGTCTTGCCCAGTGGTGTGGAGCTCGTGCGGGACCATCTCGCTGACCTCCTTGCCCGTGGAGGTCGGTTGCGCCTCGTGACGGGTGATTACCTCGATGTCACCGACCCCGACGCCTTGGCGCGGTTGATGGATCTTGGGCCGCGCGCGGAGATCCGGGTCTTCCAATCCCGTGGGCGTAGTTTTCATCCCAAGGGCTACCGGATTGGGTTCGCCGACGGGAGTGCCATAGCCTTCATCGGCAGTTCGAACCTCAGCGCATCGGCCCTGCGGAGCGGGATCGAGTGGAACTGGCAGGTGGTGTCGTCGCGCGACCAGCGGGAGGTGGCGGGGATCCGGGCTGCGTTCGATCACTGGTTCGGCCATCCCGACACCTGCGTGGTCACCGAGGAATGGCTGGGCGAATACCGCCGGCGACGCCCGGTCCCGTCGGATCGAGGGACTCGCACCGAGCTCGGCCTGGGCGGCGACGTCATCCGGGAGGAGGTGGAGCCGCGTCCGGAGCAAGCCCCCACTGCGATCCAACGGGAGGCGCTGGCGGCGCTTGAGGCCACCCGGGTGGCCGGGAACCGCGCCGGGTTGGTGGTGCTGGCCACCGGCCTCGGCAAGACATGGCTCGCCGCCTTTGACAGCCGCCGCTTCCGCCGGGTCCTCTTCGTCGCTCACCGGGAGGAGATCCTTGCGCAGGCGCAGGGCGTGTTCCGACGGGTCCGGCCCGACGCTTCGACGGGCTTCTACACGGGTGACGCGAGGATGCCCGAGGCCGACATCTTGCTGGCGTCGGTCCAGACCCTGGGCCGACAGCCGCACCTGAGGCAGTTCGCCCGGGACCGCTTCGACTACGTGGTCATCGACGAGTTTCACCACGCCGCGGCTCCGACGTACCGGGCCCTGCTCGGGCACTTCGAGCCGCAGTTCTTCCTGGGCCTGACGGCCACGCCGGACCGCTCGGATGGTGCCGACCTGCTGGCGTTGTGCGGGGAAAACCTGGTCTATGACTGCGACTTGGTGGCAGGCATTCGTCGGCTGGAGCTGTCGCCCTTTCGGTACTTCGGCCTGCCCGATCTCGTTGACTACGAGCGGATCCCGTGGCGGAGCAATCGGTTCGACGAGGCCGCGCTCACCGAGGCCGTCGCCACCCTGGAGCGGGCGAACCATGTCCTGCGCAGCTGGCAACAACATGGTGGGTCCCGCACGGTGGCCTTCTGTGTCTCGCAACGGCACGCCGACTTCATGGCGGCGCATTTCGACGCTGCCGGCGTGCCCTCGGTTGCGGTGCATGCCGGGCCCGGTTCGTCGCCTCGCAGACGGGCCCTCGACCTGTTGAACGAGGGGAGTCTCAAGGTCTTGTTTGTGGTGGACCTGTTCAACGAGGGCCTCGACCTGCCGGCGATCGACACCGTGCTGATGCTGCGGCCCACGGCGTCGATCAGCCTCTGGTTGCAGCAGTTCGGGCGCGGCCTGCGGAAGAGCCCGGGGAAGTCGCACCTGACCGTGGTGGACTTCGTGGGCAATCACCGTGTCTTCCTCACCGCGCCCCGCGCTCTGCTGGGTGTGGATGGCAGAGATGTCGAGGTTCGCAGCGCCCTCGTTCAACTCCGCAGATCCCCCGAGGATTGGCTTCCCCCGGGCTGTTCCATCGACCTCGATCCGGTGGCGCTCGATCTTCTCAACGAGATCCTGCGGGTTCGTTCGTCGTCTCATGATGTCGAGGACTTCGCCCGGGGGTATCTGGCATTGCATGGGCGGCGGCCCACGGCATCCGAGGCCTGGCACGCCGGGTTAGATCCCAAGAAGAACCCGTTCCAATCCTGGACGAGGCTCCTGGTCGGGATGGACGCCCTGATCCCGGCGGATTCGCAGCAGGCGTTGCAGGGGCTTCCGTCGGAGGCCCGGGAGTTCCTGCGTCAGTTGGAGGTCACGCCTATGAGCCGGAGCTACAAGATGCTCCTGCTGCTGGCTTGGATCGAGGCGGCAGAGGAGGGGCATCCAGCCACCTTCCCCGGGGCCATCACAATCGGGCACCTGGTGCAGTTCATCCGTCGGCTCGCCTCGCGCGGCGCGGTGCTGCAGAGGGACCTGGGCCCCTCCTACGAGTCGGAAGCCCGCCTTCGACGTCACTTGGAGGACAACCCCATCGCCGCATGGACCGACGGCAAGGGCACCGGCGGGGTGTCCTACTTCCAGTACGAGGGCGAGACCCTGCGAACGCGCCCGCTGCTGGCATTGGCCGATCCCGAGGCAGCCCGGTGTTTCCGGGAGTGGGTGGTCGAGCTCGCCGAGTGGAGGCTCGCCGAATACCTGGGTCGGGAGGTGCCACGACCGTTCCGGGCCAAGGTCTCCCATGCGTCCGGGAACCCAATCCTGTTCCTGCCGGGGCGGAACCATCGACCGGACCTGCCGATGGGATGGGCGGGAATCCGTGTGGATGGGGCGGCCTTCGAGGCGAACTTCGTCAAGATCGCCATCAACGTGGTACGGGCGCCAGGGAGCGCGGAAAATCAGCTGGGCTCGATTCTTCGGAAGTGGTTCGGGCCCCTTGCAGGGACGCTGGGGAGACGCGACCAGGTCCGATTCCAGCCGATCGCGGGAGGGGCGTGGGAGCTTTTTCCGGAGCCTGGAACTCCGGCATGAGGAGGGAGGTCATTCACGCGGCGGACCGGAGGAAGATTTCGCGGCGGTGGTACTCGAGGAAGCGTTGCTGTTCCGGGGAGAATGATCCTGCGAAGAGTCGTCGGTCCAATACGACGCCCATACGTGGCAGGGCTTCGGGGTCTGCCACGGGCGAGATCATGGTAACCCCGTCGTCATCGAAGCTGATGAACCCACGGTCGAAGAGGTGATCGATCGACGGCGTAAGCAGGAGTCCGTTGGTGCCGGCCAACCGCTCTTCGTCGTTGGATTCGCGCCACGGCTTGATGTGGCTTGCGATGAGATGGGTGGGATTGGTGACGCCCGTCAAACGACACCGGGCTTCCAGTCGGGCCACGTTCTGCTTGAACTGTCCCTGGCCTCGGCGTGCGAGAATCAAGTCCCTCCTGGTGGTTTCCGGGATGGAGTCACTTGCCGCGATGCGTTGCTGGAGCCGTTCCTCCCACTCGGTCAACGAATCAGGATCGGAGATCAGGGTTCCCCCTTCGTGGAGCACGTTTGCGTCGAGAAGGCCCAGCAAGCTTGGCTCCGCCAGTTCGAGAAGCCGACGCGCCAAGGTGGCGGAGATGCCCGCGAGGTAGGCGCCTTGGTTGCCGTGACCATTCGATTGAATGGGGGAGTACTTGTCCGGCAGCAACCGGGCAATCTGGTCCGCAACTGCGGTGACTCGAAGAGGCTTCGCAAATCGCTGGAAGCCCACGTCGACGCGCCAACCGCGGTCACTCCAAGCCTCGCCCACGCGCCCAAACTCGTCCGGTCGCGGACATGAGTAGCACGGGAGTTTTGCGAGCCCGACCGCCTGGAGGTGGGCGTAGGCGAAGGAGAAGACGACATCTCCGCGCTGAACCTCCCGAAGCGTCTCGTAGAAGTGGTTGAGGGCACCGTTCTGCTTGCGCTTCGGACACCAGATGTACTGGCCGGCGATCTCCGCAGCGAAGGTCTGCTTGTGATTCACCCACCAAAAGCGCATCGCAGTCCCAGGGAAACACGCCAACTCGAGGCTGGGAAGGTAAACCTTGGCTGTGCCAAACGATCCACATGCTGGCCAACCCGCACGACCCGCGGAGCAACGGGAAGCTGGAGGGATCCCACCGGACCCTGAAGAAGCGGCTGATCTGCTCCAATCAACCAAGAGCCTGAAGGATGCGCATCGGGTAGTGGGAGAGTTCGCGGATCATCACAATAGGGTTCGGTCGCACGGTTCACTGGGCTATGTGCCGCAACCGGACCGAATGGAAGGTCGGCGTGAGGCGATTCATGTGGATCGGGAACGGAAGCTGGAGGCGGGGTGGGAGGCGACTCGCCGCAATCGATCGCGTTGGGAGGTCGCCGCATGCGCAATGCCGGCTTGGAAGCTACAACCGGGACGCGTACGCTCGCAGTCGTCCGCTTGGAGAACAGGGCCAACCAGGGATGCACCCCGAGCGCCGGGCAGGCGTCGAATCCCACGAGCCAGGGCGAGGGCGACATTCCCGAGCCAGCCAGCCTGCGCGATCGACACCAGACCGGAAACTTTGTTGGGTCACGCGGGTTTGCGGCGTTTCCAGATGAACCAGTACCGGTATGAACGAGACTGATGGCATTGGCGTGCTCCCCATAAACTGAGCCACATGGTATGAGAGTCTGCAGGCGGAAGGGGCCTGCCTGAAGACCATGAAACGGACACGACACAGCGCGGAACAGATCGTGAAGAAGCTCCACGACGCGGCCTCGGCCATGGCCGGCGGGAAGACGGTGGAGGAGGTGTGCAAGGGCCTTGGGATCAGCCCGGCGACTTATCACCGGTGGCAAAAGGAGTACGGCGGCGCGGACGTGGAGACGGTGCGCGAGCACAAGGCCTTGAAGGAGGAGAACGCCCGGCTGAAGCGGCTGGTGGCGGACCTGTCGCTGGACAACCAGGCATTGAAGGAGTTGGCGGAGGGAAAATGGTAGGCCCGGCGCGCAAACGAGAGGCCGTGGGTCATCTCAAGGAGGAGCTGGAGATGAGCGAGCGCCGGGCCTGCAAGGTGGTGGGCCAACCCCGGAGCACCCAACGCTACGAGGCGGACGATGACGCCGAGGAGGACCGGCTTCGGCGTGAGCTTCGGGAGATCAGCCGACAACGGCCCCGTGCTGGACATCGGATGGCTGCGCGTTGCCTGAGACGGGGCGGGTGGCAAGTGAACGACCAGCGCGTGCAGCGGATCTGGCGGGAGAAGGGCCTGAACGTGGCCAGGCGAACCGCGCAGGGGCACAGGGGAAGGCATTGCAGCTCCTTTCGATGCGTCTGGACCTCGTTGACCGCATTTGGCGGGCAGAGATGGACGAAGGACATGCCCCACCCCCCCTTCCTTTCACCGGCATTTCAAACCGGCAGAAGCCGGTCCATTACGGAACGGCGCTGAGATCTTGAATGGGCTCTCGGGAGGCCCTTGGCCTTGTCCAGCTCCGTGCCCTTCGTGTCTTTCATGGTTTTTCGCGCTTCCGCACCCCGACAGCTGCTCGCTGCAGTTCACCCAGCTCCATCCGGGCAGAAATCTTCATGGATGAGCGCCCGGGCGACCCATTCGAAGCGGCGATGCACCTTTTTTCGCGGGAAAAGTGCCCTCGGACCGGTGGAAACACGGTTTCGCACCGGGAAAAGGCCTCTTCGGCGTCCGGAAAGAGGCGTTTCAGATGGGAAAATCGGTTTTCAGCGAAAGAAAGAGCTCTTTCCCAACTGGAAAACGTCTTTTTCCAATCGACCAAGCATGTTGCAGGCGCCCCAAGCGCGTTTCGCGCGTGGAAAAGACACGTTTTTGGGGAAAACGAACCCTCTCCAGCCCGAAACGGACGCTTCCAGGCCGGAAAAAACGTCTTTCCGAGCTTCCACCTGTCCGTTTCAACGTCCGGGCCTTGGTCTTGCCTCGAAAAGTGGCCTCGAAGTCGGCGTGGATGGCGGGACTGGGGAGGTGGTGGGAGTTCATGGGATCGAGGGTGTGATTTCTCTTGGTTTTTATGTCCACCAAATCGGGGCAACCTCAAACCTCAATTGATGCAGACAGGCGGGGTAGGGGTTCATTCGGTGGGGAGCCGGAAGTAAGTTTGGATTGCGTTCCTCAAGGCTGGAGCACGCATGGCGCCGATGCCCTCCCTCAGCGAAGCGAGGATGGCCCTCCAGTCCTCGGAGGCCACGGGAAAGGCAGCCAGAAAACTGGCCAGATCGGCCGTGATGGTCGCCGGCAACTCCGGTCCAGGTTCACCCGGCAGCGTGGCGGCGAGGCGGAAGACGTCATTCCGGTGCTTCATGATGTTCTTGGAGTCCACGGTTTCGCCGGCAGCCTCGCGACGGGTGAGGTCGAGCCAGGCTTTGGACTTGAGCGGGATCAATGCCGTCGCATTGGCAACCCGCAGGCCATCCCTCGGGTCATGACATGTCTGGATGAGGCTGTAGTTATCATCATCCAGCAGGATGGCGGATAGGCTGTGATGATCCGGCTCGATTCTCACCGGAATGACCTCCTGCCCTTCGGCCAGATCCAGGCCATCGGGGCTTCGACTGAAAAGCTCCAGCGTGTGGGGAAACTCTCCGCTGGCCGGCTTGGCAAAACGGTAGAGCATCGGCGTGCCATCGCTTCGCTCGCGGATCTCGTATCCGCCCTCCGTCACGAAAGACCAAAGCGCGGCAACGAACTTCGGGTCGAGCACCTCGAGCATCAGCACGATGTCCAAGTCCTTGGTTGCTCGGAATGGGAGGCCCTGGTTCGTGAACCACTCGTCGCAAGCCGCACCGCCAATCAGCGTGAACGCGCCATCGAAGGCGCGGAATCGTTCCCGGAATATCGCGAGGCCCCTCACCATGCGACGTGCTGGATCAGTTCCGCGAGCTGCTGCTGGATGCGTTCGTCGAGCGATTCGCGCAGGCTCAGGTGGAGTGAAAGCGCATCCACCCGGCGGCCGCTGGCAAGCAGCAAGGGATCGTAGCTCCACGATTCCATTCGCAGGGTAGCTTCCTCCGGCCCGTTGCAGCCGTGGAAGATGCCCTTTTCCAAACTGGCCTGAAACGCCTCGGCCGACAGGGCAAACGTGGGCAATGGATCGTCCGAGATGGCCGTGAGCTGGCTCAACGCCGTGAGCCCAGCAGCAGGCGCGGGTTGCGGGCGGATGTCCCCTCGCAGCCAGTGCGTCTTTTTCACCGGGGACGCTAGATACGGCTGCGCCTGCTCCCAGAGATCCCGGCCGCGTCGGGGAAAATGCAGGGTGACGGAACGTCCCTGGCGCGACGGAAGCGCCAATTCCGCTGCCTCCAGCTCATCCTTCACCTTGGTGAGCATGATGGGTGAGTAGCCGATCCGTTCCGCGATTTGCTTGAGGGGCAGATTGTCCAGCGACGCCCGCTGGAGGTGGTAGAGGACGACGCACTGGGCGGTGGGGGTGAGGCGCTTCCCCTTGGCGGGCTTGCCGGGCGAGAAACGCTCGCGCAGGTCCACCATGACCGTGGGCAAGAAAAACTGGCTGCCGGGAACAACAAAGGGGATGCCCAGCCTCACCATGCGATTGCGTGCATACGACGGCAATCGCCCGAGGACCAGCATCACGGTTTCACCCAGATGGGAACGCAGCGCTGCCGCCAGCCTTTCGTATTCCCCCGGTGCCCCGGGTTCCCGGGCGTCACCTTCCACGGCGAGCACCACCCGACGGCCCCAAAACAGGCCTGAGCAAAGCTGAAAGCGCTCACGCAGGAACAGCGGCAACCCCGCCGCCTTTTCCTCCGCCAACGCCGGCGCCTCGCCCATGAGTTCGGCCAGATAATTCACGAGACGTGGTTGGAGAAGCAGCACAACGATACACTATGTAGTTATGCTACACACTTCAAGTGTATGGTGCTTGTTTTGGGTATTATGTTCAATAGGAGTCGGTTGCGACATGGTCTGACCCTGAGTAGAGTAGGCGAGGCTGGGGTGACGGAGTTAAACAGACCGCAGTTGTCAGTTTCCGGCCCCAACCTCGCCCCTCATCAAACCGGACGGGCGGTTTTACCGCATCCGGCTTTCCGAGGGTCGTTCGTCGCAT
>CAIYFP010000613.1 GCA_903925515.1 uncultured Verrucomicrobiota bacterium | reverse complement strand
GGACGACCTCGCCATGGACGTCGGTGAGGCGGCGTTCGAGGCCGTTGTGGTAGAAGGTGAGGCGTTCGTGGTCGATGCCGAGGAGGTGAAGGATGGTGGCATGGAAATCATGGACGGAGACGACGTCCTGGACGGCCTTGTAGCCGAACTCGTCGGTGGCCCCGTGGGAGAAGCCCTTCCTGACGCCGGCGCCGGCGAGCCAGCAGGTGAAGCCGGAGGGGTTGTGGTCGCGGCCCTTGGCGCCTTTCTGGAAGGTGGGCATGCGCCCGAACTCGGTGCACCAGACGACAAGGGTCTCGTCGAGGAGCCCGCGTTGCTTGAGGTCGATGAGGAGCCCGGCGGTGGGCTTGTCGAGGACGGGGCCATGGACGCTGTATTGGGCAAGCAGGTCCTTGTGGCCGTCCCAGTTGGAGACGCCCTCGCCGCCGGTCTGGTAGGCGCCGTTGAAGACCTGGACGAACCGGACGCCCTTCTCGACAAGGCGGCGAGCAAGGATGCAGTTGCGGGCGAAGGCGGCCCGGGTGTCGAGGACATGGGAGCCGCCCTCGTCGGCGCCGTAGAGGCGGAGGATGTGGGCGGGTTCGGAGGCGAGGTCGGCGACGCCCGGGACGGCGAGCTGCATGCGGGCGGCGAGCTCGTAGCTGGCGATGCGCGCGGCGAGGTCGGAGTCGCCGGGGAAACGCGCGGCGTGGTCCTCGTTGAGTCGTTGGAGGAAGGCGCGGGTGGCCGCGTCGCGGTCGCCGGCGACGGTCCCCGGGGCCGCGAGGTTGCGGATGGGGTTGCGTGCGTTGAAGTCGGTGCCCTGGAAGGCGGCGGGGAGGAAGCCCGGGGCCCAGTTGTTGACGCTGTTCTGGGGCTTGCCGCGCGGGTCCGGGATGGCGACGTAGGCGGGCAGGGACTGGTCCTCGGAGCCGAGGGCGTAGGTGACCCATGCGCCGAGGCTGGGAAAGCCGTCGAGGGTCTGTCCCGTGGACATGAAGTTCTCGCCGGGGCCGTGCGTGTTGGTCCTGCCCTGCATCGAGTGGATGAAGCACAGCTCGTCGGCGAGCGCGGCGAGGTGCGGGACGAGGTTGGACACCATCTTGCCGGACTGGCCACGGGGCTTGAAGTCCCATGGGCTCCTTGCGAGCGCGCCTTGCTCGCCCTGGAAGGTGACGAGCTTGTCTTGGCCGGGCATGGGCTGGCCATGGCGGCGCACGAGCTCGGGCTTGTAGTCAAAGGTGTCGAGGTGGCTGCATGCGCCGCTGCAAAAGATGACGAGGACGTTCCGGGCGGGCGGCGTGAACTGGGGCGTGCGCGGCGCGTAGGGGCGTGCGGGGTCGATGAGGGGCCGGAACGGTTGCTTGCCGGAGACGCCGGCGCCGCCGGGGGAGGCTGCGGACAGGAGGCCATGGCGTCCGAGGAGGTGGGCGAGGGCGATGGAGCCAAGGCCGGAGCCGAGGTCGCCAAGGAAGCGGCGGCGGTCGAGGAGGGGGGTGCGAGGGCGGGGCGAGGGAGGCTTCACGGGATGAAGATCAATTCGCTGGAGTTGAGGAGGGCGCGAGCGAGGGCAGCCGTGCCGTGGGTCCCGACGAGGCCCGCGGCGCCGCGGAGCTCGGCGGCGGCGGGGTCGCGCTGGTAGGCGAGCGCCCATGCCCTGCGCACCCGGTCCTCGACGCCGGGTCCGGCCTCGCGGGCGAGGCGGGCGGCGAGGATTTCGGACTGGTCGAGCACGAAGCGCGAGTTGAAGAGGTTGAGCGCCTGCAATGGGGTCGTGGAGGCGCTGCGCCGCGGCATGACGAGGCTGCCGTCGGGACAGTCGAAGGCCCCGAAGATGGAGTCCTGTTCCATGCGGACCTTGAAGGCATAGACCATGCGGCGCGCCTCGGCCGGGCCGAAGCGTTCCTTGGGGTGGTAATGAAAGACGTTCTCGCGGTCCACGTCGTGCAGATGGAACCCGGGCCCGCCGGGGGTGGCGTCGAGGTTGCCGCAGACCGCGAGGATGGAGTCGCGGATGGCCTCGGCCTCGAGCCGGCGGGTGGGGAAGCGCCAGAGGAGCCGGGATGTGGCGTCCCTGCGTTGCGCCGCCGGGGAGGGCACGCCGGACTGGCGCCATGTTGCGGAAAGCAGGATGCGACGATGAAGGCGCTTGAGGCTCCATCCGTCGGCGACGAGCTGGCCGGCCAGCCAGTCGAGGAGCTCGGGATGGGACGGGCGGGCTCCGTTCCGGCCGAAGTCATTGGGGGTATCGACGAGCCCGACGCCGAAGTGGTGTTGCCAGACGCGGTTGACGATGACGCGGGCGGTGAGCGGGTTGGAGGGGCTGGCGAGCCAGCGCGCGAGCGCCATGCGGCGCTCCTGCTCGGGCGCCGAGGGCGGCAAGGCAAGGGGCTGGAACAGGGCGAGCGTGGCGGGCGGGACGGCCTCCCGGGGCTGGAGCGGGTCGCCCCGGTGAAACCGGCGGGTCTCCCCCGGCTGCGAGAACGTCCCGGCGTAGGCCTTCTCGGTGACGAGCAGCGCGTCGCGTTCCTTGATCGCGGCCGCGAGGGCGTCGATGTCGGCGCGTGCGCGTCGGGCCTCCTCCGGGGCAAGGCCCGAGACGTCGTACCTTGGGATGCCCGCCTTGGTGGAGGGGCCGGGGAAGCGGGCGCGGTTGGCGGCGCCGGCGACGCGGCGCCATTGGTTGGTCTCGAGGGCGACCTCGATCTTGTAGCGGGTGGGGAGCCTGTCCTTGAAGGCGCCGAGGCGGTCGCGACCCCAGACGACGCGGTCGATGCGTTCCGGGCGGGCGAACTCGATCTGGACCCAGCCGCGCCCGGCCTCGTTGGAAATCCATGAGTGGTCGTTGCCGTGCTTTCCGTCGTGGACATGGGCGAGCTTGTGGATGGCATGGCCGGGCAACGTGCCGGATGCGGTGGCGCGGGCGCCGAGGGTGGCAAGGGCGACGTTGCGGTCGCCGGACCATGCCTCCAGCTCGTCGAGGCAGGGCTCGCCCCCGGTGGACGCGAACACGGTGAAGCGCAGGAACCGGGCCTCGACGGGCGGGAAGGTGTCCTCGTTGCGGGTGGACTCGACGGCGGGGCGGGGCGACTCCGGGGGGAGGTCCGGGGGTTCCTCGTCCTTGTCGATGAAGGGGACAAGCCTTGCGCGAAGCTCGTGGACATGTGCGTCGATGGCGGCGACACGCCCGGCCCGTTCCGGCGAGGCCCGGAGGTCGGCCTCGCCGTGCTGGACGCCGGAGAGGAGTGCGACCATGCCGTGGTACTCGGCCTGGGAGACGGGGTCGAACTTGTGCGAGTGGCAGCGTGCGCAGCCGAGGGTGAGCCCCATGAACGCCGTCCCGGTGGTTGCCACCATGTCGTCGAGCTCGTCGGCGCGTTGCTGGGCGGTGAGGGCGGGGTCGGGGCTTTTGACGATATCCACGGGGCCGCCGACGAGGAAGCCGGTGGCCACGGGCGCGCCGAGGGCATCGCCTGCGACCTGCTCTCGGACGAACTGGTCGTAGGGCATGTCCTCGTTGAACGCCTGGATGACGTAGTCGCGGTACCGCCATGCGTTGGGGCGTTCGCGGTTGGTTTCAAAGCCGTTGCTCTCGGCGAACCGGACGACGTCGAGCCAGTGCCTTGCCCAGCGTTCGCCGAGGCGGCGGTCCTCCAGGACGCGGTCCACAAGCCGGTCGAAGGCGTCGGGGGCGGGGTCGGTCTCGAAGGCGGCGACCTCCTCCGGCGTGGGGGGGACGCCGAGCATGACGAGGTAGAGACGGCGGGCGAGGATGGCGCGGGGAGCCTCCGGCGAATGATCCAGCCCGTCGCGCTGGAGGCGGGAGCGGATGAAGGCGTCGATGGGCTGGACGGTGGCGTGGCGCGGTGGACGGGCGAGGGCGGGGACGGCGGGGCGTTGGACGGGCTGGAAGGCCCAGTGGGGTGCGTGGGCACCGCCGGGGGGATCCGAGGCGAGCGAGCGCCGCGAAAGGGCGATGGCGATGGCCATGGCGACGGCGACGGCCGCCATGAGCGTGGGGAAGGGCCGCCATGCTGGCGCGGCGTCATGCTGTGGATCTCGCCTCATGGGATGCCGGAAAGGCTTGCTGTTCCGGCGCCGGATGTCGCGCCCGAACTTGAGGGTTCAGCGGAGGGTGAACCAGCCGGCGCCGGCGAGGATGGCGGCGAGGGCAAGGGCGACGAGTCCCCAAGGCATGCGCCAGCGATGCCGGGGGGGCTTGCGGCCCCGCGGACGCGGGCCACCGAACTCCCGCGCGACGAAGTCGTCGTAGTCGAACTCGTCATCGGGAAGGTCGAGGCCGTCGGCGGACGTGTCACCGCCCCAGCCGTCGTCGGCGGAGCTGCCGCACTGGGAGCATGCGCGTCGGCCGTGCGGGACGTGCTCGTGGCAGACGGGGCAGGGCCCGGGTGGGCGGAACCGGGGCATGTCAGGCCGACTGACGTTCGGCGGCCTCGACGGTGTTGGCGAGGAGCATGGCGATGGTCATGGGGCCGACGCCGCCGGGGTTGGGGGTGATGCGGCCGGCGATGGGTTGCACCTTGAGGAAGTCCACGTCGCCCACGAGGCGGGTGGCGCCGGGCTTGTCGGGGTCGGGGACGCGGTTGACGCCGACGTCGATGACGGTGGCGCCGGGCTTGACCATGGAGGCCTTGACGAAAAGGGGGACGCCCATGGCGGCGACGAGGATGTCGGCGCGCCGGCAATGGGCGGCGGCGTCGCGCGTGGCGCTGTGGCAGACGGTGACGGTGGCGTTCGCATGCCGGCCCTTCTGGAGGAGGATGGAGGCCATGGGCTTGCCGACGATGTTGCCACGTCCGAGAACGACGACCTCGGCGCCCTGGATGGGGATGTGGGACCGGATGAGGAGTTGGTGGACCCCGGCGGGGGTGCAGGGGACGAAGCCGCCTTCGTCGCCGAGGAGGAGTCGGCCGACGTTGGCGGGGTGGAAGCCGTCCACGTCCTTGGCGGGATCGACGGCGGCGTAGATGACGGCTTGGCGGATATGCGTGGGGAGGGGGGCTTGGACGAGGATCCCGTGCCATGAGGGGTCGGCGTTGAGGCGACGGATGAGGACGAGCAATTCGCGCTCCGTGGTGGACTCGGGGAGGACGAGGGTTTCGGAGCGGATTTGAAGCTCGCGAGCCTTCCTTTCCTTCATGCCGACATAGACCTGGGAGGCGGGATCCTCGCCGACGCGGACGAAGACGATGCCGGGCTGGACGCCGCGCTGGAGGAGGGCGGCGGCGCGAAGGGTGGTCTCGGCATGGACTTGGGCGGCGATGGCGCGCCCGTCGATGAGGTTCTGCATTTGGGGAGGATGGGGACCGGGAGGGCGGGGATGCGGGCGGCGCGCTACTTGGCGCCGGCGCCGGTGAAGACGGCGGGGATGGTCCGGAGGAGGATCTTGAAGTCGAGCCAAAGGGACCAGTTGTCGATGTACTCGAGGTCGAGCCGGACCCATTCCTTGAAGTCCTTGACGTTGTTGCGACCGCTGACCTGCCACAGGCAGGTGAGGCCCGGCGGCACGGAGAGTCGGCGCCGGTGGGCGAGGTCGTCGAATCGTGCGACCTCGTTCACGGGCAGGGGGCGTGGGCCGACCAAGGACATCTCGCCCCGCACGACATTGAGGAGCTGGGGGAGCTCGTCGATGGACCACTTGCGGAGGAAGCGTCCGGTGCGGGTGACGCGGGGATCGTTGGTGACCTTGAAGACGGGCCCGGACATCTCGTTGAGGACGGAGAGTTCCTGCTGGAGCTGCTCGGCGTTGGTCACCATGGAGCGGAACTTGAACATGGTGAAGGGACGGCCGTTGAGGCCGGCCCGTTGCTGCCGGAAGAAGATGGGCCCGGGCGACGACAGGCGGACGGCCAAGGCGGCGGCGGCCATGATGGGAGAGACGGCAACGAGGAGGAGGCAGCCGCCGACGACGTCGAACACGCCCTTGGCCAAGGCCTGCCATGACGCATCGGGGCCGGATCGGAAGACGAGCATCGGGCGGCCGTGGATCTCGTCGATGCTCGTATGCGAGATGCGCGTCTGGAAGAAGTCCGCGAGGAGCCAGACCTCGACGCCCTCGAGTTCGCAGAGGTGGATGGTGGCCTCGATCTGCCCGAACAGGGAATGGCGCGGGGCGACCAGCACGGCGTTGGCGGAGTGGGCATGGATGCGGTCCGCGAGCTGGGCGGGCGACGTCGTGTTGAGATCCACGCTGTCCATGACCTCGATGTCATGGCGCGAGCCGAGCCCGAGGCTGCGGACCAGCCGGTCGCAGTCCTCCTTGCTGCCGACCAGGATGACCCGCTGGCGATGAAGGGCTTGGCGCGTCTTGCCACCATTCCATGCCGACACGGCCACGTCCTTGGCCATGGCGCACAAGACCGTGACCGGGACGTAGAGCGCGAAAATGAGGCGCGCCCCCTCGGTCTTTCGGTAGAACAGAACGAGGACGGCGGCGAGGCTGATGTATGCGGCGGTCTTGGTGAGGATCCAGAGGTTGCGGCGACGGGTCCCGAGCACCCCTTGCTGGTAGAACCCCTGCGCCGCGAGGAGCGGCGGCGTCAACGGGACCACGACCAGCAACAACCATGCATATTCGGAAAAGGGGCGAACCTCTTGGTCGAAGACCGGAAGGGCCCGCAGCCAATGGGTCAGCCAGAAGGCAAAGCCGAAGAGCGACGCGTCGGCGAACTTGCCAACCGTGGCGTGTACGCGTCTATGGCGACCTAGCATGCTTTTTAACGGGAAAGAATCGTGAGTGCCGCGTCCCCACCGCACGTGGCCGAAGAATTCAGAGAGGCGTCCCGGTCGTCAACTGGAAGTCTGCGATGGACTCCTTGAGCAGCTTGACGATGGCGTTGTAGGCGGCGTCCTCCCCTCCGGGCGCGCAATCCGCGAAGAACGCGACGTAGGCCCAGCGTTGCAGGACCTGCTTCAGGACAAGGTCCCGGATAAGCCATGCTTGCCGCTCAAGGTGGCTGTTGGTGAGCTGGCCGTCCGCCACGAACCAAAAGACGTACACGCCGGAGCGGCGGTCGGGCCGGCCGTTTGCCATGCCCGAGTAGGTCATGTCATAGCGCTGGACAGGAAGGGTGTACGGGGTCGGCCGTTCGATGGGGATGTCCAGGCCTCGCTTCTGCCGGATGTTCCAGCCTTGGCCCGT